>JANPIT010000637.1:0-6868 GCA_031425115.1 Opitutaceae bacterium
GGGGGACCTTGTGCACGCGGCGGCGGCGCGATGGCCGGCCGGTGCAGACGCTGCCGACGATGGCGGAACTGCTGCAGGCCATGGATGCCGCCGGCGTGGCGCGGGCGGTCCTGCTCGGTTGGTATTGGGAGAAGCCGGAAACGTGCGCGCTGCAAAATCGGTTCTACGCCGATTGCGTTCGCGCGCACCCCGATCGCTTGTCGGCCTTTGCGACCTTGCATCCGGCAGCGGGCCGCGAAGCGACCTTGGCGGAACTGCGGCGCGCGTGCGACGAGGGCCTTATTGGCGTAGGCGAACTCTCACCGCACTCGCAGGCGTATCCGATCGACGATCCGGTTTTTCAGGAAGTGCTGCGGCTGGCCGGCGAGCTCCGCCTACCGGTGAACTTGCACGTCACTGATCCCGCGAGCCGGCCGTATGTCGGGCGGATCGAGACTCCGCTGCGGGATTTCACGACGCTGGCGCGAAATTTCCCAGGCACCACTTTCATCCTCGCGCACTGGGGCGGGCTGCTGCCGCTTCACGGCGAACTCGCGGTAGACATAGCCGGATTGCCCAATGTGTTCTACGACACGGCGGCTTCGCCGCTGCTGTATGATTCCGAAGTATGGTCGCGCGCGCTGCCGGCCTGCCGCCCGGATCGCGTCCTGTTTGGCTCGGATTTTCCGCTGAACCTCTATCCCAAACTCGACGAACTGCCCGGTCTGGTTCGATGGGTGGCCGAAGCGAAGGCCGCGGGCGCGGACGCGCGGGTGATGGGGCAGAACGCGGCGCGACTGATGAGGATATAGTGGGTCAAGGCGCCCGTTACTTCGGGAATTTTTCCAAGGCCCAGGCAAATACCGGGCTGCCGGGATCGCGGGCGATGATCTGCAGGCCGGTGGTGAGGCCGGAGGTCAGAGGAACCGGCACCGTCAGGGTCGGACAACCACCGAGGCTGGCGGGAGCGGTAAGCGTGAGGACGCGTGTGCGCGTTTCCGCCGTGCACTCCGCCCTGAGTGGCGCGGCCATGGGCGAAGCGGGTAGCACCAGAAAATCAAAGCGCTCGAAAAATTTGGCCCAGAGGGCGCGCACTTTTCTCAACGTGATTTGGGCATCCTCGGTTTGCGTGCGCGTAAGGGTATGCACGCGATTGAGGCGCTGCCAGACGGCGGGGTCGTAACGGTCTTTATATTTTTCCGCCCAGGAACGGTGCACCTGCCACGCTTCGACGGCGACGATGGTGTGATACGCTTCGAGCGCAGGCTCGAAGCCTCGCAACAATTCGTCGCGCCACGCTGGGTCTGCGACGGGCGCAATGCGCCCGGCCGCCGTGCGGCACGCGGTGGCGACATCGCGCTCCAATTGTCCCAGCTCCAGGAAAAGCCCCCGCGGAACGTGGGCGCTGATGCGAAGATCAACCAACGTGCCCAGCATCGCGCGCATGTCTCCCGCCGTGTTGGTAAACCAGCCCGCGGTATCGAAGGTGGGCGCGAGGGGAAACGCGTCGCGAATCAGTTGGTCGCCGGGCGTCAGTCGAAAACCATACAGCCCACAGAAGGCGGCCGGGACGCGGATCGAGCCACCGGTGTCGGAGGCGAGGGCGAAGGGCACGATGTTTGCCGCGACGACGGCCGCGGATCCGCTGCTGGAGCCACCGGTGGTGCGTCCGGGAAATTGCGGGTGTTCGCAGTCGCCGAAATGAGGGTTCTCGCCGGTGATGCCGTAGGCGGCCTCGTGCATCTGGGTCTTGCCGACGAACACCGCGCCGGCCGCGCGCAGCGTGCGGGCAAAGCCCCCGTCGTGCTTCGGCGTGGGGCGCACGTCGTTCAGAAACGTGGTGCCGGCCAGAGTGGGCGTTCCCGCGAAGTCGAAGAGGTCTTTGGCAAAAAAAGGCACCCCGCCGAGAGGCGTGCCGCGGGGAGCCGTCTTAAAGCGCTCGACCAGTTTTTCCTTGGACTCGAGCAACGCGATGGCCGCACGCTGACGCGGTTTGGCGAACGCATTTTTCACCCGCGCATGGACCTCCTGAGCTGCCTTTTCCGGGGCTAAATTACGCCAATCACTAAACGTCATAATCGGACGCTAGGGCCGGCGAGCTATGACGCAATCCTTCGACAATGTTGCTCGCGCGGCCTCGGCGGAGTTAATGTGGTGCGGCATGCGTCTCTGCGTCCGTCTCATAGCTTGGATCCTCCTCGCGGTAGCCCTGAGCGGCTGTGGGCGACGCGAGGCGGCGAAGATTTCGGCGCCCTCGGCGCCGCCTGGATTGCGGAAGGTAGTATTCCAGACGGATTGGTTTCCCCAAGGTGAGCACGGCGGTTTTTATCAGGCGCTGGCCCAAGGGTATTATGCGCAAGCGGGGCTCGAGGTGGAGATCTGGCCGGGCGGGCCTGGCTCCGGAATCAAACTGAAAGTAGCGAAGGGCGATGCGGATTTCGGGATGAACCGCAGCGACGACATATTTCTCGCGGCGAGTCGCGGCCTGCCGCTCGTGATGGTGGCGGCCACGATGCAACATGATCCGATGGCCCTCATGGTCCATGCCGACAGTCCGGTGAAGACACTCAAGGATCTCCAAGGCCGCGTCGTGATCGGCAACGTGGGCATGGCTTACATGCCGCTGCTCGAGCGGAAATTCGGGATTCAATTCGAGAAGCGCCAGAACACTTACGGGCTGGGGGAGTTCCTCGCGAACCCCGAGGTGATCCAACAATGCGTCGTGACCAACGAGCCGTTTTTCGCGCGCGAGCATGGGAGGAAGGTGCGGACGCTGCCGCTGGCGGAGTCGGGGCACGATGCTTACCACACGATTTTTTGCCGACGAGAATTGATCCGCAGCGCGCCGCAAGTCGTGCGCGCGTTTGTGCAGGCTTCGATTCTCGGCTGGCGCGATTACCTCGAGCGCGATCCGTCGCCGGCGGACAAGTTGATCCTGCAGCGCAATCCCCAGATGACGCAGGCGCTGCTGCAATTCTCGCGGAGCGAATTGATCCTGCGCTCGCTGGTGAGCGGCGACCGCGCCAAGGACGAAGACATCGGGCAGCTCTCACTCGTGCGTTTGGCCGAGGAAATGGAGATGCTGCTCCAGTTGAAAATCATGGAAACGCCGGTCGCGCTCAGTAGCGTGGTGACGAAGGAATTCCTGCCGCCGCTGCCGGCGCTGTTCTCACCGGGCAAGTGAACCACAATTCACACTAATGGATGGGAATGGTCGGGAATTCAGCACAGGGTTCGCTTTCACTATTCCCAAGATTCCGGTCGATTAGTGTTCATTAGTGGTTTCTCAGAATGTCTTCTTCAGCGATCATCAGCGTCTATTAGCGGTTTCTCCTTCCACCCAAATCCCCCCATGAATCCCGAAGCCAAACTCGCCGAGCTCGGTCTCACTCTCCCGAATCCGCCCGCCGCCGCCGGCAGTTACGTGCCGACAGTGCGCACGGGCAACCTGCTTTACTGCGCGGGCACGATCGCGGTGTTCAACGGCAAGCAGACGCACGTCGGACAGGTTGGAAAGGAGCAGACGATCGAGACCGCGAAGCAGGCCGCAGAGATCTGCGCACTGAACACGCTCGCCAACATCAAGGCGGCCGTCGGCTCTCTCGATCAGGTGACGCGGATTGTCTTTGTCAGCGGCTTTGTGAATGCGGTCGACGGTTTCACTGAGAGTCCGGCGGTGATCAACGGCGCTAGCGATCTCTTCGTAAAAGTCTTCGGTGAAATCGGTAAACACGCGCGCGCCGCGGTGGCGGTGAATGGATTGCCGCGTGGGACGACCGTCGAGGTGCAGGTCGTGGCCGAAGTGAAGTAAGAGCGCAGTTTATGGTAGGGGCGCAGGCTTGCTGCGCCCTGGCGTTAGCCCACGGAAAGGGCGCAGCAACTCTGCGCCCCTACGAGCTCCGCCGAGCTGCTCGTTACGTGAGCTGCTTCGCTAGCACCTTCGCGTTGCGGCCGCTCTCTTCGTAGAGTTTCAGTCGCGCCTCGGGCAGGGTTTCTTTTCCGGCCTCTTCGAAACCGAGCACGTTGATAAAAAAGCCGAAGCTCTGCGTCGACAGCGCGATGATCTTCGCCGCGCCGCGCTCCTTCGCCACCAGGCACGCGTAATCGACCATCTTTTTGCCAATGCCGCGATTGTGGTAAAACGGCATCACATAAAGTGAGCCTACCTCCGCGAGCTGCGGTTTGTCCGGGTAGAAATACAACGTGACACACGCGATGATGTTTTCGTCGATTTCGAAGACAAAGAACTGGTCGATGTTTTTCTCGATCGCCTGCTGCGAGCGGAAAATCAGCTCCTCGCGGCGCACGGCGGCACGCGTGAGATTGTAGATCATGCGCACGTCGCTCTTCTTCGCTTTGCGGATCTGTGCGTAGTCGTTGCCGTAAACGAGCGAGCCGACGCCCTCGCTGGAAAAGATCTCGTTGAGCAATCCGTCGAATACGCGGCCGTCGAGGATGTGCACGCGCGGCGTGCCGGTCTCAATCGCTTTGATCGCATGCGTGGCCTTGCTGAGGCTCTCCTCGGCGATGCGCTCGGGCTGTTCGTGCAGAATCTCCTTCAGCGCGTCGACGGGGATCTCACGCCGGACGTCACCGTCGATCTCGAGTCCGAGCGATGGGGAGAGGTAGAGAACTTTTGTGGCGTGCAGCGCCTCGGCCATTTCGGCGGCGAGCAGGTCGGAGTTCACGCGCAGTGATTTTCCATCGGGCCCGAAAGCGACAGGCGAGACGACGGGCACGACCTGGCGATCGATCAGTTCCGTGAGGAATTCCTTGTCGATCCGCTCGACCTTGCCGGTGAATTGCTGGTCGACGCCTTTGATGATGCCTAGCGGGAGCGCGCGGACCGCGTTAGTCGTGGCGCATTTCAAAGCGTTTTGCGTGAGGCCCTCCACCAGCGCGTGCGAGACGCGGGATGAGGCGCGGATCGCGAGGTCGAGGGTTGCGGCGTCGGTGACGCCCGTGCCGTCGGAATTCGTGATCGGGATATTCCGCGCGTAGGAGAGTTCTTTCAGCTGGTGGCTGATGCCGTGGACGATCACGACCTTGATCGCGAGTGAGCGAAGGACGGCGATGTCGACGAGCAGGTTGCCGAAATTATCGTCGGCCACAATCGAGCCATCGATGGCGATGACGAAGATCTGGCCCTGAAAGCGCGGGACGTATTTCAGAATGCCGCGGAGATCCGTCGGCTTGATCGTGGTGGCGATCGCGGAGGAGGGAGCGGGGGGGCTAGTCTGGCCGTTGCCGTTGCTGATACTCATCAAAGGTAGCGGCGGCTTTTGTCGATGAAGCGGCGCGGCGCGTCAATAGTGGCGGCTGCAGAGGCGGGTGGCGGCCGGCCGTGAATTTCCGCGCGGATTGCTCCACGTGGCGTAAACTCACTTCACCTCGAGCGCCCACGCCCGCGACGTGCGCTCGCCGAGGAGCGTCACGGCGTAGTGACCTGGCTTGAGCGTGCCCGCGGGGATGGTGAGCAGCACGGCGGCGTGCCGCGAACGTGCCTGCAACTCGCCCGAGATCGCTACGAAGGTGGGCGCGATCACGAGTTGCTCGCCACGCAGATAGAGATCTGCGCCGCCGAGCTGTCGCTTCTCGTCGGGCAGCGAGCATGCCAGTTGAATCACGTAGGGCTGCGCCGTTTCGGCAGTAGGAGATGCCGTCACGCTGCTGATTTCAATCGGCAGCTGCAACGGCTCCACGAGCGTCAAACGAAGATCCTCGGGCAATCCACCCGGCGCGGGCGCGGCCCACGCGCCGCCGGCAGCGCGTCCGGTGTCGGCCGGGCGGAGAGCGGTGTTGGGAATGCGTAGGTAGCCGGCAGAGAGGAGACGCGAGACGTTGGCGCGTTTCTTAAGGTCTTCGTAAGGCTCGAAGGCCGGCCCTTCCTTGCGGTAGCGCAGGGTCACGATCGTGTAGGGCACGATGAGTAACAGGATCGCGAGAACGATCCATTTCATCGGCCACGGCTGTCGTGAGTTGGGCGCAGCGGACATGCGAGGGTCGAGGGAAAGGGACGACGACCACGCGTGGCAAGATGGACCGCGGAAATAAAATTGCCCCGACTGCGGCGGGCTGTTTCGTTGGCCGACTTCATGAAACTTTGGTCGCAGTTTTTTATCCCGACGTTGAAAGAGAGTCCGTCCGATGCGGAGATCGCGTCGCACAAACTGCTGGTGCGCGCCGGGCTCGTGCGGAAACTGGGCGGCGGCCTCTACACTTACATGCCTCTCGGGCTGCGTGTCATTCAGAAGATCACGCAGATCTGTCGCGAGGAACTCGATACGGCGGGCGGGATCGAGTTGTGGATGCCACATGTGCACCCGGTGGAGGTCTGGCAGCAGGGCCCGCGGTGGGCGGCGGCGCGAGAGATCATGTTTCGCGCCGACAGCGCGGGTGACGGTAAACGCGCCGGGCGCGAGCCGGAGTTCGTGCTCGGGCCGACGCACGAGGAAGTCATCACGCCGCTCGTGAAAGCGGAGATCACGAGTTATCGCGACCTGCCGAAGAATTTTTATCAGATCGCCACCAAGTTCCGGAACGAGATTCGCCCGCGCTTCGGGCTGATGCGCGCGCGCGAATTCATCATGATGGATGCGTATTCCTTCGACGCGACGGACGAGGGCGCGATCAAGAGTTACCAGGCGATGAAGCAGGCGTATGAGCGCTTCTTCAAACGCATCGGGGCGCACGCCATCGCGGTCGAGGCCGACACGGGTGTGATGGGCGGCAGTTTTTCCCACGAGTTCATGGTTCCGGCGGAAGTCGGCGACGACGATGTGATTTACAACGAGGCGAGCGGCTACGCGGCCAATCGCGAGAAGGCCGCGAGCGCGCTCGTCCCGGCCGATCTGGCGGATGCGGCGCCGATCGGGGCGGTCGAGGAATT
>JANPIT010000638.1:0-6968 GCA_031425115.1 Opitutaceae bacterium
ATATTGCTCACGGTCAGCTCCGCCGCGCGACCGGTCGGCGCGAACACCGCCAACATCCAGAGCACGCATCCCCACATCTGCGACCGAATCAGCATCGGTTTACTGGAGGGTAAACGCGGAAATTCAGAAGCCCAAAAAGCACGAAATCACTGTTGGGCGTGAGAGCTCTTGCCTAGCCGACTCAGGACCGTCCGCGCAGCGTGATAGCCGCACATGCCGTGGACGCCGCCACCAGGCGGCGTGGAACTGGAGCACAGAAAGATCCGCGGATTAGGTGTCGTATAAGGATTCAGTCGCACCACCGGACGGAAGAGAAATTGACCGAGCGAATTCAAACCGCCCGCCATGTCGCCGCCGATCATCGCGGGATTGTGCGCTTCCAACTGCGCCGGCCCGATGCTGTGCCGCGCGAGAATGCAGTCGCGGAAGCCCGGAGCATATTGCTCCACCTGCGCCTCGATCCGTGCCGTCATGTCCTCCGGACAGCCGCTCGGCACGTGGCAGTAGCCCCAGCCAGTATGCTGGCCCGCGGGGGCGCGGGTGGCGTCGCAGAGGGATTGCTGCGCGATGAGCACGAAAGGCCGCTGCGGGGCGCGGCCGCTCATCATCTCGCTCTCGGAACGCAACACGTCGGCAAAGTCACCTCCGACATGCACCGTGAGCGCATCGCGGCACTCGGCGTTGCGCCACGGGATCGGGCGACGCAACGCCCAGTCGACTTTGAACACCGCGGGTCCATGTCGAAAGCGAGCGAGCCGTTCGCGATAGCCGCTCGGCAGAGCGTCGGCCGCGATGCGCGCCACCTGCACGGGGCTCAAGTCGAAGAGCACCGCTCGCGCGGCGGGCAGTTCGCGCCAATGCTCGATGCGACGACCGAGCTCGAGTCGGCCTCCATAGCTCGTGAAAGCGCGCACCAGCGCTGCCACCACTGCCTGCGAGCCGCCGCGCGCGCACGGCCAATCTAGCGCATGCGCCGCCGCGGCCAGCACCAGGCCGAACGAGGCGGTGCCTGCGCGGTCGAGCGCCATCACGGAATGCGCCGCGCACCCCGCAAACAAGGCGCGGGCGGGGTTCCCGCTAAACCGCTGCCGCGCCACCTGCTCGCACGAGCGCAGCGCGATCAGACCGAAGCGGGCCTTGCGCATCAGATATCCGCTCTTCGGATACCAGATGGGGTTCAGCAGCGACTGGATGAAGCGCTCATCGGAAAACGGTCGCAGCAAGCGCTCCCACGCCGGGCCGTCCTCCCCCAGCCCCTCCGCGGTGCGGGTGAGCGAGCGCTCGAGCACGGCCACGTTTCCATCCGGCAAGGGATGCGCGAGAGGTCGTGGCGCAGGCACCCACTCCAGTCCGAAACGTTCGAGGCCGATGGCGCGGAACGCGGGCGACAGCACCCCCATTGGATGCACGGCTGCACAAATGTCGTGCACAAATCCGGGCAAGGTCAGCGCCGCCGAGCGGCACCCTCCGCCCGGCGTGTCCATCGCTTCCAATATCTGCACCGACAAGCCGGCTCGCGCCAGCCACACGCCCGCCGTGAGCCCGTTCGGACCCGCGCCGACGATGACCACATCGGGCGAGGCCGGCGGGTGAGATTGGGGGACCATGGGAAAAACTACCACGCATCGTCCCGCACGCTCACCGGTCGTTCCCTTGCACCGCGCACGTTGACTCCGCGACCGACCGTGTAGTGTGTCCGATGAAAATCTTGGTGACCGGCGGCACAGGAGTAATCGGCACGGCAGCAATTCCAGCGTTGTTGGAGGCAGGACACCACGTTCGCCTGCTCTCGCGGCACGCCGACAAAGATGTCGGCCGTTTCCCCGCTGACGTCGAGTCTTTCACCGCCGACCTCGCGGACGCGCGCGACTTGGAAAAGGCCGTGCGCGGCTGCGACGCCGTCCTGCACATCGCTGGAATCTCCGAAGAGGAGCCGCCGGAGATCACGTTCGAGCAGGTGAATGTCGCCGGCACGCGCCACCTGCTCGACGCCACCCAGGCCGCCGGCAATCCTTTCTTCATCTACATCTCGTCGCTCGGGGCCGACCGTGGCCAATCGGACTATCAAAAATCGAAGCGGCGCGCGGAAGAGCTAGTCCAGGCCCATCCCGGACCTTGGTTGATTTTGCGACCCGGCAACGTCTATGGGCCGGGAGACGAAACGATTTCGATGCTCCTCAAAATGCTGCGCACGCTCCCGGCGGTTCCAGTCGTCGCGCGGGGCGACCAGCCGTTCCAGCCGATTTGGTATTTGGATTTTGGACACGCCTTGGCTGCTGCCATTGACCGCCGCGATCTCGCCGGCCAGATCCTCGAACTCGCGGGACCCGAGGTCACGACCACGGATGACGTGCTGCGTCGGTTGACCGCGATCACCGGGTGTGAACGGCCACGCCTGCAACTGCCCGTGTGGGTCACGGAGGTCGGTGTGCAGACGCTCGAGGCCTTCGGCTCCGCAGGAAAGAAATTCCTGCGCCGCGCCGGGCTTGGCGTTCCATTGAGCTCATCCACCCTTACGATGTTGCTCGAGGGCAGCGTCCTGTCCGATCCGAAGCGTAACGCCCTGCTCGATCCTCTCCGCGTTACGCCGACCTCGCTCGATGATGCGTTGCAGATGCTCGCCGACTTGCTGCCCGAGCAGTTGCCCGGCGATGGCGTCGGCGCGCTGCAGAAGGCCACCTATTCCGCGGAGATCCTCGGCACCTCCCATTCGGCGGCCTCATTGCTCGACCTCGTCTGCGCACGGATTCGCGACGTGATGCCCATCGAGTTTGCGGCCGAGCCGGGCGCACCGACCCACGCGGAAGCGGGCACCACGCTCACTGCGGAAATTCCAGGGCGGGGCAAAGTCCAAGTGCGCCTCGACGAACGCACCTCGCAGCGCGCCACGTTCGTCACACTCGAGGGCCATCCCCTGGCGGGCGTGATGCAGCTCCACACGGAGGACATTGCGGACGGCGTGCGTTTCAACGTCCACACCGCCGCGCTGCCCGCCAACGCCATCGATTGGCTCGCGATGCACACGATCGGCGCACCGCTGCAGGCCAGGAATTGGCGCAGTGTGGTCCGGCACGTGATTGAGCTTAGCGGCGGCGAAGCCCCCGCCGGCGTCCAGCACACCGAGCATACCGCGGACCGCGCTGAGACGCGCGACCTGCATCGCTTTGCCGAGCGGATCGTGCAGCGCCAACAGCGCGAGCGGGCGGAGGAAGGGTCAATACTCACTCGATAGAGCGGGACGGGGTCTCGGCCCCACGCGGTCGCTGTATCCGAAGAGTTTAGACAGGCGAATTTGCAGGGGCCGGCGCACCTGGGGACTCAGCACGCCTGAGCGCTCGGAACGCACCGGGCGTTTTTCGGTCGGTGGCCCACGAACCACCTACCTATATGTCTATTATCACCATGTTAGTGATCGGCCTGCTTGTCGGCATCGTCGCCAAATTCTTGTTACCAGGCGATGATCCCGGCGGCTTCATTGTCACCACCCTGATCGGCATCGCCGGATCGTTTGCGGCCGGTTATCTCGGTCGCTCGATGGGTTGGTATAACGAGGGCGAACCCGTGGGCTTCATCGCCTCCGTAGTCGGAGCCATCGTGCTGCTACTTATCTACCGTCTCGTCTTCCGTCGCCGCGGCGCGCGCTAGCAGTTAGCCGGGCGAGTCGCTGGCTTCCCTGGTGGGCCGTTCATTTCACAACTGACGGCCCACCAGACGGGCGCTCGACTCTTTCATTTTCAAGAGCGGCGATCGCCGTTCCCAAGTCTTTAGGTCGATCGCATCTGAGTCCTGAATGTCTTGAGCATAGGCGCGGAGCATCTGCTGAGCGAATTCACGACCGACCATCACTGCGTTGATCTCGTCGTTATCCAGCGCGCTTCGCCAATCCAGGTTGCTGGATCCGACACACGACCAGACACCGTCCACCACTGCAGTCTTCACATGGAGCGGCGCGCCGCGTCGTTCATAAATTTTCACTCCGCCCTTCAGGAGTTGGGTATAATAAGAGCGCCCCGCGTGGAAGGTGAGTGCGGAATCCGACCGACTGGGCAGCACCAATCTCACATCCACGCCGCGGGCCACCGCATCAATGAGTGCTTTCAGCAGCTGCGGGTCCGGCACAAAGTAGGCGTTGGCGATCGAGACCTGTTTCTCAGCATTCGTGATCGCAGAGATCAGCGTGAGATAAATGAGGCTAAAGGGATCGTCAGGCGTGCTGCCGATCGCCCGGACGAGCTCGTTGCCCTGCGGCGCGATCGTAGGGAAGTATCCTTTCTGCCCGACCGGCGGACCTAGCTGCTTATTCCACGTCTCGAGGAACAGCTTCTGGAATTCGGCTACGACCGGGCCGTCGATCTGCACATCGGTATCGCGCCAGCCCTTGGCGGCACCGAGGGCCGCCGTGTTTTTCCAGAAGGATGATCCGCTCGAATAGACACTGGAAATGTTGATGCCCCCGAGAAACGCGGTGCGCCCATCCACCACCATCAACTTCCGGTGGTCGCGATGCATCAACTTCCACGGTTTCTTCCCCGCCAGCGGGCTCATCGGATTGAACTCGAGCACCTGCACCCCGGCCTTCTTCAAGCCGTCGTAAAACTCCTGCTTGGTGCCGAACCCACCCACACTGTCGTAAATGACGTTCACCTGAACGCCCTGCGACTGCCGCTCGATGAGAAGGTCGCTGAATTTTCGGCCGACGTCACTGTCGTCGAAGATGTAGGACTCGACGTTGATGTGGGCCTTCGCGCCCCGGATGGCGGTGAACATTGCCTCGTAAGTCGCGGGGCCATCCTGGAGCAACACCACTTTGTTGCCCATCACGAGCGGGCTGCCGACAATCTGCTGTTCCAGCGTGATCTGCTTATCGAGGATATCGAGATCCCCGGACTTACGCTTTAACTCAGCGATCAGCGCGGCGCTCTTCTTGTCCGAGAGCGGACCAAGCGCCGTCTTGAATTTCGCCGACTGCGCCGCATAGCGCGAGGTGAGAAACGCCGTGTCGGGCATCTGCGCACAGCCCGCGAGCAGCGCAAGGCCGCCCAATACTACGCTGCGCCGGAAGACACATAGCATCCGCTCTGGAACGCCAAAACGGCCGAAGGTAACCGGAAAAATGCGCCGGTTGCCCATTTACCGCACGACAACGACGGGCGGGAAATGCCGCGGATCGGTCAACGACCCATGCCCGGCGAGCTGCGCATCAGACAGTTACGCTCAACGGGGATGAGGTGCCCGCGACTGGCGCAGCCACGGGGAAAATCCGCCGGCGCCGCGGCCCGTCGTGTGGCACGAACGCCGCCCGCTCGGACGCGGGACGGCGCGCATGGCGGCGGATACCCTGGCGCGCGGCTTCCGCGGCGCAGCGCAGCTGAAAATCCTGCATGCGCTGGAAAAGATCGAGGAGCTGCTCGGGTCGAGCGTAGCGATCGAGCCCGGAGCGTTCCAAGGCGACCAGCAACTCGTGGGTGGCTTCGAGGGTCGAGAGACAACCCGGCTCCGGCTGCTTCTTGATGACGAAGCGACTCGGTGCCGCATTCGAAAACATGATACGCGGCAGCTGTTGCAGACTGGGACTGTCGCGCCACATGTGACGCGCGAGCCGCCACGTCGCATCGAGCAGAAAAACCACCAACCGCCGGCCGTCGAAATCGTGGGCATGCAGCTCACCTTTCGAGAGATCGCGCGCGTCGCGGGTCGGATAAAGCAGCACCGGGAAGTTTTGCGGATCTCGAATCAAGTCCTGCACCCCTTCATGCGCATCAAAACCGACCCCCATGTGAATCACGCTGTCGGCGAGGCAGAGATGCGTGAGCCTGCCCGTGTTCGCCTTCACCCGCTTGAACTCGTTCGGGTGCATCAGAAACACGAACTTCGTGCGCGTCGCGATGGGCGTGATGGAGCCGCACCAGCACAGCGGCTGGGGCCAAAAACACCGGTAGCACATCGGGCGACTCATGGGCGACGCACGATTGCGACCGCGTGCGGTTGTGACCAGCGGCAAAAACGCGCGAACCCGAGGGAGAAGCCAGAAACCAAGAAGCCAGGAGAAGCGCCAGCGGACTGCCGCTGTGACGGAGGCTTCTGGATTATTCCTGCCTTCCTGGTTTCCTGGCTTCCTGCTTCAACGAATTGTTGGCCGACGAAGAATGAGGGAAGCACTCACGAAAAGACGATGTGACCGCGAAAAGTCGCCGCTCTCATTCCTCCTTCCTGATTTCCTGAGTCCCAGATTGATCTATCCGATTACCCATATCGCCTACCGCCCCGAATTCGCCTGGCGGCGCTGCGACTGATAGTCGGCGTAGGCCGCGTAGGCAGCGACGCCCGCCACCATCTCGTTGATCACGCCCATCAATTCACGACTCATGAAGGGCTGCGCCAGCGTGCGCCGTCCGCCCAGCGTGGCGGCAAGTCGCATGTAGCCCGCGGAGTGCGGTGCGCCCGAAATGGCAATTACCTCGATGGCGGGAAATTCGCGGCGCAGGGCCTCGATCGTTTCGGAGCCGTGTCGACTGGGAAACACCAGATCCGTCACCACCAGGTCGACGGGCGCGCTGCGGAGGAGGCCGCCGGCCAGGTGCACATTGTCCGTTTCGCGGACCGTGTGACCGGGACGTCGCAAAAGCGCGGATACAAAGGAGCGCAGTTCTAGATTGGGATCGATGACGAGAATGGAACGCATACGGGAATGAAAAAAGGGCGAAGGTGTATCGCCCATTGAACGCCCCCAGCTTGCCCGAAGCCGACCCGCCCGTCTGTCGGTGTGGAGCAGAATCCTGCGTCCGATTTTCGCCTACAGTCTCGGGCGCCCCCCTTGGCGTGCAGGTGTGATTCTCGGTTGCGTCGCGTCGCCTCGCTTCCAGCGTAAAGCACAATGTCTACGTTCCAGGCCCTTGCCCAGACCCTCGCCCACAAGAAAGCCGAGCTTGCGAAGCTCGAAACAGAACTCCTCGTAGCTCGCCAAAAAG
>JANPIT010000639.1:0-10726 GCA_031425115.1 Opitutaceae bacterium
GCGGAAGTCCGCTGGTAGCGCGGGGGCAGTAGCGGCTGCGGCGGTCGTGAACGCGGTGCCAGCTGAGCCCGCGAAAGAGAAACTGCCACCCCAGCCGCCCCAAGAGGAGCTCGTTACGCCATTGCGCGTGCTGGCGGGATAGGCGGACTGGCCAGAGAGAATGGTAACGGTGACGGTCTTGGTTTCTCCGACGGCGATGACGCCAGCGTGGACTGCGGCGCGGGCGACGGACGAGTCATCGGTGTAGATGTCGGTGCCCCAGACGTTGCCGGAGCCGGCGCCCGTAAGAACGAACTCGAAGGATTGGCCGACGCGGCTGCGGTAGCCGGTGAGATTTACCGGGGCGCCGATGACGGACGCGGCGATGGCGGCCGCGGTATTCACGCCGGTCGCAGCGGTGCCAACGGTGCCGCCCGAGTTGAGCGTGGTGACTTCCGCAGCGGTGATGGCGCGATTGAAAATACGGACTTCATCGAGGTCGCCTTGGAATAGATCGAGGCCGTTGTCAGAGCCGGCGATCATCAACATGGCGGTTGAGAACGTGCCAAGCGCGCGCCGGCCGGTGGTGGTGGTGGAGAGCGTCCCATTGATGTAGATACGCGTGGCGGTGCCGTCGTGAGTGACGGCGACATGCGTCCAGGTCGCGGTGCTGGTCGGCACGGCGCCGGCGGCGGAAAAGGCGACGGGATAGGAACCGTTGCCGTCTTGAAGGAACGCGAGACGGCGTGCGCTGGTGCTCGTGCCGTCGAGGAACGTGCCATAGTAGTGCGACGAGGTGCCGGCGGGCCCCACGGACACGAGCCGGGGATTCCACGAGCCGCCGCCGGTCGGTCGCACGAAGAAGGAGATGGTGGAAGCGGTGCTGGAGAAGCTGCTGTTCACCAAGGCGCGGAGTCGCACGCCCGCGGTGCGAAGGGCGCCGGCGCCGACGCGACCGTCGATGCGCGTCACGGTGCCGTTGACCGGTGAGAGGGTGTAGCCACGACCGGAATCGTCGCGGAGGAGATTGTTGGCGTCATTGAAAGAGTAATACGCGAGCAACTCACCACCCGTGGTGCCGCCGGTTCCACCCGTGCCACCTGTTCCGCCGGTCCCACCGGTGCCGCCAGTGCCACCCGTCCCGCCCGTCGCGGCGGTGAAGGAGCTGCTGGCATTCAGCCGGAACGACGTCGTGCCGTTACTGCCCGCGACGGCATCGCCGTAGTTGGAGCTGAGTTGGTTGTTGGCGATGGTGGCGGAGCGGATGTTGAGGGTGATCAGCGCCGAGCCGCCCGTGAACGTGACCGCACCCGCGGCGTTCACGGTGCCGGTCAGCGTGCCACCGAGAAAGGTAATGGCGCCGTCCGCTGCAACGGTAGCGCTGTAGCCGCCGGCGGAGGATTCAATCGTGCCGACCACCGGCACGGTGACGCGTGTATTGATGGTTCCGATATACGTGCCCGCGAACTGGGCCTGCGCATGAAGTGCGGACGGGGAGAACGAAAGGGCGACGAGCGCGCCAATCGGAAGCAAACGACGTAGGAAGTATAAGTGCATAGGGCTGAAGCGGTGAAACCGCGCACAGTCTAGTCGCACAGGTCAATCCTAGGGATACGCATACCTGCGTATGTGAGCGCGGACGTCACGCCGACGCGGCCCAATGGTGGCGGTCGGACCACCTCAATTAGGGCACCTCGTAGACTTCGACGAGGGCTACTCCAGCGGTGCCGCCAACGCCGCTGACTTGCGCCGTATAGCTGCCGGGGGCGAGCGTCACGAGCAGCACGGCATCGCGGCTGTTGGTCGGGAGCGCAAATGCACCCACCGAGAAAAACGCACTCGAGGTGGAGGCAGCGCCGCCCCAGTCGTCGTTTTCATTGATCAACGAACTGCCGCTGAAGAGCTCGAGCTTGGGATTGTTGAGCGCGCCGGGGACGCCGAAGGCGGCGAGGGTGGGGCCGACGGCGCGGATCAGCACCGTCTTCGATGTCTGGCCGCTGATGGAGAACCCGGCGATGAGGATATCGCCGCCGGTGCCGACCTGAGTGCGCGCAGATACGTTGGTGAGCCGGGGTGTAGTCGAAGTGTAACTCGCGTTGGGCGTGGCGTCGTAGATTTCCGCGAGAGCCACGCCGGTGCCACCGGTGGCGCCGGTGATCCAGACGCTATAAGTGCCGCTGGCGAAGGTGGGATTGTAGAGCGCGGCGTCCTTCGAGGTGGCGTTGCCGAAGGCGAACGCACCGACTTGGCCGCCCACCGCGCCGACTTGGGCGTTGCCGCCCCAATCGTCGTTCTCGCTGATCTTGGCGTTGGCACTGTTGTAGAGTTCGAGCTTGGGATCCGCGAGTGCGCCGGTAACCCCGAAGGCGGTGAGCGTCGGTCCGGCACCGCGGATGAGCACCGGTTTACTGCCCGCAGTGCCGCTGCCGCCGATGGCCACGCCCACGATCAAGGTCTGCGCGCCGGTCCCGGCCTGTGAGCGGATCGCGAGATTGGTGATTCGACCGACATCACCGGTCGTGACAATCCGCAACGTCGCGGGTGCGCTCGTGATCGAGCCCGCAGAATTAATAACGTCGACGGTGTAATCGCCGGTGGCGGATGCACCGATGTCGGCTGCCGTGTAGTTGCTCGTGGTAGCGCCCGTAATGGCGATGCCGTTGCGTTTCCACTGGTAACTCAAACCGCCGCCGGTGGCGCTGACTGAGAAGGTGGCGGCGGTGCCGGCGATCACTTGGTGCGATTGCGGCGGCGCAGTGATGGCGGGGCGGCTATCGAGTGCGCCGCGCATGATCACGTTGCCGAAGGTGCTTGTGACATAAATGACGCCGGTGCGATCGACGGTAATGCCGGTGGGAAGGAAAAATTGCGCATTCCCCGCGGTGCCCGCCGCGACGCCGATGTTCGTCGACTGACCGGCGATCGTCGTGACCACGCCGCTGGGCGTGATCTTGCGGATCATGTGATTGTTGGAATCGGCGACGAAAAGATTGCCCGCTGCATCGAAGGCAATCCCCTCTGGATTCTGGAAACGGGCGTTGGCGCCAGTGCCGTCAGTCGCCCCGGTTACCCCGGAGACGCCGGCAAAAAGACTGACCTCGCCCGTGGACGTCACGCGTCGAATCGCAGAGTTGCCGAAATCCGCGATGAACAAGGTGCCGCTCGCATCGATCGCGATGCCGGAAGGTTGGTTGAAGCGCGCGACGCTGCCGGTGCCGTCGGCGGTGCCGCTCGTGCCGGCCAGGCCCGCGAGGGTGGTGATGACGCCGGCCGTGGAGACCTTGCGGATGGTGTGGCTGAACGTGTCGCTCACGTAGACGGTGCCATCTCGATCGACTGCGACGCTCGTGGGGAAGTTGAAGCGCGCGACGCTCAAACCGCCATCGGTCGAGCCCGGTGTCGTGCCCGGCACGCCGGCATAGGTGCGCACGTCGCCCGCGGTGATCGAGCGGACGGCATTGTAGAGCTGGTCGACCACGAAGAGCTTGTCGGCGCCGTCGATCGCGACGCCGTAGGGAAAGCCGAAGCGGGCGGTGGTCGCGGCACCGTCGGTGTAGCCGAGGACCGACGGAGCACCGGCAAACGTGGACACGATCCCCGCGGAGGAAATCCGGCGGACGGTGTTGTTGAACGAATCGGCGACAAACACGTTCCCCTGACCATCGATCGCGAGGCCGCGCGGATGATAGAAGCGCGCGGTGGTGCCGAAGCCGTCCGTGCTGCCAAAATTTCCGCCTCCGCCAGCCAGGGTGGTGACCGTGCCCGAAGCGCTGATACGCCGGATCGTGTGGTTGCTGGTATCGGCAATGATCACATTGCCCGCGGAATCGAGCGCGAGACCGGTGGGACGGAAAAAGCGCGCGGTGGTCGCCGAGGCGTTGGTGTTGCCCGGGATACCGGGCACGCCGGCGAAGAGCGAAACCGTGCCGTCGGGCGTGATCTTGCGAATCGTTTCGTTGGAGGTGTCGGCGACATAAACCGTGCCGTCGCGGTCCGCGGCGATGCCGAGGGGATTACTGAAACGCGCCGCGGCCCCGAGGCCATTCGTCGTGCCGCGGGAGTAGGCGAGACCGGCAAGGGTCGTGACGACTCCGGCAGGGGTGATCTTGCGAATCACCGCACTGGAGGTGTCCGCGGCGTAGAGGTTGCCCGCGCCGTCGATCGCGAGGCCAGCGAGCGCGTCGAAGCGGGCGTTGGTGCCGGTGGCGTCGACATGGCCGACGATGCCGGCGCCCCCGGCGAGCGTGGTAACGACGCCGGCTGGAGTGACTTTTCGGATGACGCGATTGGCGCCGTCGACCACGAAGAGCATGCCATCGCGATCAATCGCGATGCCGTAGGGCACGGAGAAGCGTGCACCGCTGCCGACGCCATCGGCGTAGCCGGGGACGTTGGGCAAACCTGCGAGCGTGCTTACCTCGCCGGCGGCGGTGATTTTGCGGATGGTGAAAGCCGCGCGATCGGTAACGAAGAGATTGCCGGCCGCATCGATCGCGATGCCGCCGGGCTGATCGAGACGTGCCGCGGATCCGAGGCCGTCGGCAATGCCAGGGCTGCCGGCCACGCCCGCTAGCGTGGTGACGACCCCGGCCGGAGTGATTTTACGCACCACGTGGTTGAGCCGGTCCGCCACGTAGGTGTTGCCCGCGGCGTCGAGGGCGACGGCGCCGGGGCTGTTAAAGCGCGCTTCGGTCCCAGTCCCTTCGTTGCTGCCGATGAGCGGCGGCGTGCCGGCGACGATCGTGAACGAGTAGGACTGAGCGAACGCGAGTGACGCCGCGCAGGAGGCGAGAGAGACGGCGACGAGACAGGGGTAAAACTTCATCGAGAATACGGACACACGGCGGGATGGCCGCGATGGCGATTGGGGTGACGGTCGCCCGCGCTGACAATGCGCGATTACGGCAGCTCGTAGACTTCGATCAACGCGATGCCGGTCGTGCTGTTCGCGCCGCTGACTTGCGCGGTGTAGCCGCCGGGCGCGAGCGTGACGAGGAGGGCGGCGTCCTTGCTGCCCGATCCGCTGAGCGGAAAGGCTCCGACGCGCGCGAAGGCGCTGGCCAGCGTGGCGCTGCCCGCTGAGCCCCAATCGTCGTTCTCGTCGAGCTTCGCGGTGGCGCGAAAAAGCGCGAGGCGCGGGTCGGTCAGCACACCGGTGACCCCGAGTGCTGTAAGGCTGGGACCGATACCGCGAATGAGGACGGTCTGCGGGAGATTGCCGGTGATGGAGAAGCCGGCGATCAGGATGTCGCCGCCGGTATTGACCTGACTGCGCGCGGAGACGTTGGCCAGCCGGGCGCCACTGCCGGGCAGCGTGTCGTAGAGTTCCGCCAGCGCGATGCCCGTGCCGCTCGCGCCGGTGATCTGCGCGGTGTAGCCGCCGACGCCCATGGTGCGCACGAGTGCGGCGTCGAGCGAAGACTCGGCGAGCGCAAAGGCGCCGGAGGACGCGAAGGCGTTGGCAATCGGGACGGAAGCACCGCCGCCGACGGGAGAGGCCCAGTTGTCGTTCGTGGTGAGCTCCGTGGCACCGGAAAGGAGGCGCAGGCGTGGGTCGGCGAGCGTGCCGGTGACGCCGAACTGCCCGAGGGTGGGACCGATGGCGCGGATGAGCACCGACTTGTCCGGCGACCCGTTGACAAAAAATCCGACGATCAGCGTCTGGTTGCCGGTGCCGGCCGTGGTGCGGACGGAGAGATTGACGAGGCGGGCTGGGATCTCTGCTTCGCCCACGCCACGCACAGTCACGGGCGCAGGCGGGCTGACAATGGCGCCTTCAGCCCCACGCACGACGACGGCGTAGTTGGCGGTGTCGCTGGCACTCACAGCGGGCAACGCGAGGGCGGCCGTGGTTGCGCCGGAAATGGGCAAGCCGTCCTTGAGCCACTGATACGCAAACGGGCCGGAGCCGGTGGCCGTGGCCGTAAGGGTAACGACCTCGCCGGCGACCGCAGCACGCGCTTTGGGGGCCAACGCGAAGGCGGGGGCTTCGACGACGGCGCGACCGGTGTGACGGGCGTTGTGGCGGTATTGTGGCCACGGGCCGGCGGGGGGAGCGCCGACATCGAAGGCATACAAGCCTTGGTCGTTGCTGCCGACGTAGAGCGTCGTGCCGGCGAGGGCGGGGGAGGAACGCACGATCTTGCCGGTGGACCACGTGCGTTTCAGCGTGCCGTCGGCGTTAACGGCATAGACGAGGTTGTCGTAGCAGCCGACGTAGATCACGCCGTTACTATCGACCGCCGGCGAGGAGGCGCGCACTTCCTTGCCGAGGCGAAAGGTCCAACGCGCGGCGCCACTGGCCGTGTTCACGGCGTGGAGGAGGCCGTCGTAACCGGCAAAATATACCGTGGCTCCGTCCGGGCTCAGCGAAGGCGAAGAGGACGTGCCGAGCCGCGCCCCGGTGTAAACCCAACGCTGCGTGCCCGCCGGCGTGACCGAGTAGAGGCGACCGGAAGTAAGCGTGCCGAAATAAATATTTCCCGCGCCATCGATGGACGCGGCCGTGTAGATCGCGTTGTCCGCCGGGAAGGTCCACTTCGCGCTGCCGTCCGCAGGATTCAGGGCGTAGAGCCGGTGGCGGGCAGGCGAGCCGGACCCGGCGGGCTCATCGGAGCCAAGGTAGATCGTGCCGTCGGGGGCGATGGTCGCAGAGGCGTAGGACGAACCGGGGACGGACGCCGACCATTTTTCCGTCGCTCTGCTGCCTTCGTCGGTGAACGCGAAGAGGCGGCCTTCATCGGAATGCACGTAGATCGTGCCGTCGGCGGCGAGTGCCACGGCATTGTTGGCGTTGGTGCCGGAGCCGACCGGTATCTCCCATTTCTGGATACCGGTCGCACTGTCGACCGCGCGCAGCCGGGCGGGCACGAGGGTGGAACCGTTGGCCGTGGGGCCCGCGCCGAAATACAGCGTGCCATTCGGCGAGAGGGCGGCGGCGGAGGTGTCTTGCGCGGCTTCGTTGAGGTTGATGGCAGGCCAGCGGCGGGTGCCGTCGGCGTTGAACGCATGGAAGTAGCCGTCCGTGCTGCCGACGTAGACGGCGCCGTCGGGGCCGACGGTCGGAGAGTTTGTGATGCTGCTAGCGGCGATGCCTTGCCAGAGCGAATCGTTGAGGGTGAGCGTGAACGGAGCATTCGTCGGCGGGGTGCTGCCGATGGCTTTGCCGTCCACCTGAATCCGATACGTCGTGCCGGCGATGGCCTCGACGGTGACGAGCGCAGCGGTGTAAGTGCTCGTGCCGCCGGTTTCGGCGTCGGCGTTGTCACTCGCACCGACCAGCGAGAGGGCGTTGAGCGCCGTGCCGGTGTAGACGGCGAGGATGGGATCGAAGCCCTCGCTCTTCAGTCCGAACTGGAAGCGACCGGCGGCGGGGGCGATCCAGCGAAACCAAAGCGACTTTCCGCCCACGACGCCGCGGATCCGCGGCTCACCTGGCTCCAGCGTGGCCTGTGCGTTCGCGGTGTAGACCGCAGCGGAACGGCCGATCAGCTCCTGGGCATTCGCGAAATTGTCGTTCGCCGGAATTGCGCCGATGTCGAGGAGCGTGAGGCCGGCGGCTCCGGATTTTCCTGCCACGGCGATTTGGTAGGTCGTGCCGGCTTGAGCGGGAAACTCGAGGCGCGACGTGACTTTGCCGGTGTCGTTATCATTCGAGGCGACGGCGGTGAGCGTCTCAAGCGAGGAGCCGGTGAACACCCCGACGAGTGTGTCGTAGCTGCTGCCGTCGGTGGAAATGCGCACGAGCGCAGAGGTGGTCGGGGTCCATTCCCACCACAGGGTCGCGCTGCCCGGCTGACCGGCAATGGCTGGTTCGGCTTCCGTGGTCGCCCCGGTGCTGACGCTGCGAATGGAAAGATTGGCGCCACTGACGCGCGCGCGCGCGGCGAAATCGTCGTTGAAAGGCCGGTTATCGGCCGAGCGCATCGCGCGGTCGAGATTGAGGCGACCGCCAGTCTGGACTTTGCCCGCGAATGCGGGAGCGGAGTCGACGTTGCGCAGCATCCGGTTGATGAGCTGCCGATAGGTGTCGTTAGGAAAATGCGCCTTCAACAAAGCGAGGGCGCCGGCGACGTGCGGGGCGGCCATCGAAGTGCCGGAGCGCGAGGCGTAGGGCATGGCCGTGGTATACCACGTGGAATAGATCTCGCTGCCTGGCGCGAAGAGTTCGACGGAGCCTGATCCGTAATTGGTGCCGACCGGGAGATCATCGCGGTTGGTGGAATTGCCGACCGAGATGACGTTTTCGAGGCGGTGGCTGGCAGGATAGTGCGCGAGGAGATCCATGTCGGCGCCGTCATTGCCCGCGGCGGCGACGAAGATGATGCCGGCATCGCGGGCGCGTTGGATGGCGTCGCGCTGGGCGGGACTGAATTCGGAGACCGGGCCGGCCTCGGTGCCCCAACTGGCGTTGATGATATGCGCGCCGTGCTTGATCGCGTAGTCGATGCACTCGATGCCGTCCGAGGAGGTGCCCATACCGGTTCCGGCACGGAGAAATTTCAGGGCCATGAGCTGCACACGCCAGGCGACGCCGCTGATGCCCTGGCCGTTGTTGCCGACGGCGCCGACGATGCCGGCAACGTGGGTGCCGTGACCGTGGTCATCGTTGGGATCGCCGGAATTGTTGATGGCATTGATCCCGTTCACGTCATCGACATAGCCGTTGCCATCGTCATCGCGGCCGTTGCCGCGAATCTCGCGCGAGTTAATCCAGAGATTGGCGGTGAGGTCGGGGTGATCGAGTTTCACGCCGGAATCGATCACGGCGACGATCACAGTGGAGGCGTCGGTGCGCAGGTCCCAGGCAGCGGTGGCCTTGATGTCGGCGCCGGAAATTCCGTTGTTCGTGCCGTCGTTGGACAAGGACCACTGCCGTGAAAAACTGGACTCGTTGGGCGTGACGGTGGCGCGCACGAGGTAGTCACGCTGGACGTATTCGTAGCGACCGGTAGCGTTGAGGCGGGCGATAGCGTCGGCGGGTGTTTCACCCACGGTGAGCTCGAGCTCGCGCAGTCCATCGAAGCGATCCCATTGCCGGCGAACGCGCCGGCCCTCGCGAGCTTCCTCACCGTCGGCGGCGGCTCGCCGACCGGCGCGCGGTTTGGCGAGGACCACATCGTCGCGAAAGCCCTGGGCAACTTCCTTGGCGGAAATCGGCCGATCGATTGAGGGGTTGCTCGGAGCGGCGCCTACCGCGACAGCGAGCGCGGCGAGGACGAGGCAGTAGGTTTTCAATCGGTCTAAAGTGATCGAAACACGCCCGGTGACAAGAGGGCGTCGCCCGGCTGCCCGGAAAGTGCGGTGGTTCGGGGAATTGGGGCGGGAGCGCGTGGCGCGGGAACGCTCGTTCCGCCGGCCGTGCAGGCCCAGTTACGGCGCTTTCAGAAACTTCCGATCGGCGAGCCACTCGTGGAAACGCATCGGCCAGGCTCCGGCCGGAGACTTGTTGGTGTCACGCACCCCGAAGCCGTGGCCGGCGCCCGCATACATGTGCAGTTCGGCGCTGGCGCCGGCGCGTTTGGATTTCAGATAGAATTCGGCGAGGCCCTCTGAAATGTTTTGGCGATCGCCATAGCCGGCCACGAGAAAGACGGGTGGCGTTTCCTTGGTGATCACGATGTCGGTGCGCGGCAGGCCGCCGGGATAAACGAGCGAGTAGAAATTGAGACGCGCGCTCTGGCGCTCGATGGGATCAGCGGCATCGGGCTTGCCCTCAGCGGCGCGGGTGGCGGCCAAAAGCGCAACCTCGCCGCCCGCGGAGAAACCGAGCATGCCAACTACGGCCGGGTTCACGGACCATTCCTGGGCCCTGGCACGAACGAGGCGGACGGCGCGTTCGGCGTCGGCGAGGGCATCGCGGTCGACGGTGTAGGGCTGAGGTGCGCCGGCGGGGGTGGCGTCGTCCTTGGAAAGCCGATACTTCAGGATGAACGCGGCGATGCCGTGGTCCGCGAGCCACTCGCCGACGTTCCAGCCTTCGTGTTGGATGGCGTGGCGTGCGTGGCCGCCGCCGGGCGCGACGATCACCGCGGCGCCGGTCGCCTTGGCTTTGGTCGGCAGATAAACCGTGAGCGACGGGTGGTGAATGTTGGATACGTTGGAAGCGGCGACTTTCTCGGGTTCGTCTTTGCGTGCTGCGGAGCCCGGCGCGCCTTGCGGCCAGAGCGGGACGACGGGGCGCGGTTCAGCGGCGGCAGCGGTGGTGCCGATCGCGGCGATGAAAACGACGGTGCGAAGGAATTGCGGGAGTGGCATGGGAGGGGACAACAAGAGTGAGGTTAGGAGAATTATGCAGGCGTGACGATTTTCGACCGTGGTAAGTCAGCAATTTCTGGACAGTGCGAGGGAGACGTGAGGGTGGCGATCGCGCGTCTCAGATCGGAGGCAACGCGGCAGTGGCTTACGGCGACTTTGCGGTTGCAGCCGGTCCCGCGGCCAAGTGCCCCTGATCGACTGCGCCTTGGATCATGCGTTCGACGTAGCGCCAAACATCCTGACTGCCGTCGGCGATGCGGGAGTTGCGAGCGACCACGCGATCCTGCGTGACGCCGTGGCGTTTCCAGCCGCCGCCTTCGGTGCGGCAGTTGAGCAGCACCGGTTGAAAGCGATCGACCGCGAGGGCAAACTTCGCTTCCGCGGATTGCTGCGCCTCAAACTCATCCCAGAGCGCGCGGAAATCCTGCGCTTGATCAGCGGGGAGCAGGCCGAAGATGCGGTCCGCGGCCACGCATTCGCGGGCGTGCTG
>JANPIT010000640.1:0-2956 GCA_031425115.1 Opitutaceae bacterium
CAAGTTCCTGGTGTTTGCCGCGGCCTTGAAACTCGGCGGACTCCACACGTCCGCGGGCTGGCTCGCCTTTCTCGCCATCGCGATGAGCGCCGTCGCCCTCTATTACTATCTCATAATCCTCAAACAGGCGCTCGTCGCCCGACCCGCTACCGAGCCGTCGCGAATCATCGTGCCCTCCAGCGCCGCCGCCGCGCTGGGTATCGCGGCGGCACTTTTGCTCGCGCTGGGTATTTTCCCGTCCGTGCTGTTGCGCCTGCTGCCGTGATCCGCCGCGGCCCGCACGCTTGCGCCGGGCCGGCCCTTGCCTACGGTTTCGCGCCATGAAATTCCTTACTTCTCTTCTTGTCGTGCTCGGCCTCACCAGCGCTGTGTTCGCCGCGTCTTCCAAGTTTGCCGACATCTCGCACGCGTCGCTCCAATCCGCCATCGCCAGCAAATCCGTGGTCGTGCTCGACGTAAACGGCACCGATTCCTTCAAAGAGGGCCGCATCCCCGGCGCGATCGATTACACCGCCAACGCGAAAAAACTCGCGGCGCTCCTCCCGAAAAACAAAGACGCCCTCATCGTTGCCTACTGCGGCAACGAATATTGCAGCGCCTACCTCGCTGCCGCCACCGCGGCCAAGGAGCTCGGCTACACCAATGTGAAGCACTACTCTCCGGGTATCGACGGCTGGAAGAAATCGGGGGCGAAGGTCGAGAAGAGCTAAAAATCGATCCGGCCCCGGCCACAGTTAACGTGAGCCGCCGGACTCAACCGCCGATTTCTCTGATTACGCGGATAATATCATCCGCGTAATCGGCGCCATCCGCGGTTTATTTTTTCAGGAAACCGCGGCCGGCGAACGCGCCTCTTTGCCGTTCCCCTTCATTGGCGGGAGCGCGCTGCCCCCGACGAGATCGCCCAGGAACGGCGTCCTTGTGCCGACTTGGTGCGTCTCGATCCGGCCGTAATCCAGTTTGATGATACGATCGGCGAGATGGAAATAACGGTCGTCGTGCGTGATCGCCAGGATCGTCTTGTTGCGCGATTTCAAATCAGGGAGAATCTTCGTGTAGAAAATATCCTTGAACAACGGATCCTGATCCGACGCCCACTCATCGAACAAATAGAACGGCCGGTCTTCGAGATAGGCGTTGAGCAGCGCGAGCCGCTTGCGCTGACCCGAGGATAGCGACGTGGTGGAGAGCACTCCATCCTTCACCTTCACCTTGTGCTCGAGATGGAGCAGGCCGAGATACTCCTGCGCCCGCGCATCGAGCGCGGGGCTCGGCGTGCCAAGCAGATTGTCGAAGAGGTAGTAGTCCGCAAAAACCGCCGAAAACAGCTGCCGGTAATCGTCGCGATTGGTGTCGTCGATCGGCTTACCATCGAGGCGGATGACGCCCGCCTTCGGTGGATAAAGGCCGGTAATGACTTTCGCGAGCGATGATTTGCCGCTGCCGTTGCCGCCGACCAGATAGACAATCTCGCCCGGCTCGAACGTCAGCCGGATCGGCCCGAGCGTGAAGCTCTCGTCTTCTTTTTCGCGCCAATACGTGTGCTGGATGTCGACCAGCTCGATCTTCTTGAAGCTGTTTGACCGTGCCACTGCGTCGACCGTCCGCGGCGCTTCGATGAGACGCTCCCCGCCGGCCTTTTCCGTGAGAGACACACCCAGTTGATCGACCTTGGCCAAGGCCGCGCTGGCCCGACCGAAGAGCGACAGACTGCTCAACACACCCGACAGCGGCCCCATCATGTAGAGCATCGCCACCACATAGCCCGTCATCGCCTGCGGCGGCACGTGACTAATTCTTGGCAGGTAAAACAAGATTCCGCCCACCACGCTAAAGAACAACAGGTCGCGCCAATTATGCGCCACGATGAAGCGCTTCTCCGCTCCGATCGCGTGCAGCCGATAACGCTCGGTGCAGCCGTGAATACTCTCGGCGAAAAACGCGCCGCGCCGCTCGCGATGAAGTTTCAACTCCTTCATGCCTTCCGTGAGCTCGCGGAAATGTTTGTAGAGCCGGTCCTGTTCGTCGCGGGCCTGAAACAGATGCTTGAAGCCCGCACGGATCAGGATCCGGTAACCCACCGCGCCGAGGATGATAAACACGCCCACCCCCAACAACACCGTCCACGAGAGCCAGGCGAGGTAGATGGCGCCGCACAGCAGGATCGACATGTTCACCGCGAAGTTCGGCACGATCAACATTGCCTCGGTCAACGTGATGACGTCCTCGGTCAATGCGACCATCAGGCGGGACGAGCCGATCTCTTCCAACTGTCGCAGCGGCACCGCGAGGATTTTGCTCACGAGATCCCGCCGCAAGTTGACGCAGTTTGCCTGGGAGTAATGCGCCAGCATGAGCTGCGCAAAAAAGTTCGCCATCAGGCGTCCGGCCGCGAGACCGAGAAAGCCCCAGAGCATCCACTCGGCGGGACTGGCCACTTGGCCCAGCACGCGCGTCACCATGGACATGAGGCCGACGTTGCAGGCACCGCTCAAAAGCGCCGCTGCCAACGTCCAGGCCATCATCGTCCGTGAGCCACGGAAAAAGAATCGAATCAGGTTCATGAGAGAGAAAGGCGCGTCTTCGCGTCGCCTGCGGTTGAAGTTAAAGATTGATCGCGGCGGGAGTTAGTCGCGCCCCAGCTGAGGACCTGCGTCGGACGCTGTGCCGCCGGACTCACGGCCAAGGCCGCGGCGAATCCCACGCCTGCGTCCAACGGGTAAACCGTAAAGCCGGCCTCAGCACCCGCTTTCGTGGCGCCGCCCAACCCAGTGCCCAGTGCTTTGAGCACCGCTTCCTGTCGGGTCCACGCATGAAAGAATTCATCGCGGCGCCGCTCCACCGGACAGGCGCGGAGTTGGGCCAGCTCGCGCGGAGAGAAGGCCGACTCAGCCACTTTTTCCCATTCGGGAAGATCGCGGATCGCCTCCACGTCGATGCCGATTTCTCCGACTTC
>JANPIT010000641.1:0-2898 GCA_031425115.1 Opitutaceae bacterium
CATGGTCGTCCCAAATCGCGAGCTGCGGCACCGAGCGGAGGAAGGACTGCATCTCGGGCAATCCGCGCTGCCGCTGGTAGCATTCGGCTAGAATATCCGCATCGAGTGTGTCGGCGTAAATGTTGTCGCCGAGCCAGAGCATCAGGTCCGGTCGGCGCGCCTGAATCGCACTCCAGATCGGCTGCACGGGATGACGCTCAACCCGGACGCACGAGCCAAATGCCACGCTGAACGCGGCACGCTCGCCGGGCGCGGGCGCGGTCTTGGCGGAAAAGAAACCCATCGGTTCCTGATTCATGTCGGGCGCGCCCGTGACAATCACGCGGTAGCGATAGGTCGTGTCGGCGGCCAAATCCCGGATGGGCACGACGACCGCATAGTCGTCTTCCTTGCGCACTCGCTGTGTGGTTGTGCGGCGCAACTCCGCCTTGGTTACGACTGGTCCGTATTCGATTTGCACCTCGTCCGGACCGCTCAGGCGGACCCAAACATCGATCCGGTCGGGCGCGACAGCACCAAGCATCGGGCCGTGCAACACGCGCGGATAGCCGGCGGCGCTGGGCTTCGACGCGGCCCCCAGTGACGCCACGATCACGATCGCCCATGCGACCAAAAAACATCCGGCTCGGAGCAGCGAGAAGAGCATCGGGATCAGTGGCGGTAGGTGACGCCGAGCCAGAAGCTGCTGCCAAAATCCACGTCTTCGTGGAGCTTCGTGAGGTCGAGGCCGCGCAGGTGGACGCGGTGGGCGTTGCCGAGATTGCGGATCGAGAAATCCGCGTGCCATCGCTGGGTCACCCGGTAGCGCGCGGTCAGATCCCACTGGCCGTAGTTGGCCCAGCCCTCGTTATTCCACGGCTGAATCGCATTCAAACTCGAGGTGTATTGGCTGCGGTAGTCGTAAGCGACGCGCACCTCGCCGCGGCCTTTCCAGGCGTAGGCGAGGGCGGCGTTCGCACTCCATTTCGACTGCAAGGGCAGGCGGTCGCCCACGTAGCGCAGGCCCGCGGCATCGACGTAGTTGAACGCGGTATCGAAGAGCGTGAGGTTGCCGGTGAAACCCAGACCGGGCAGCAGCGACGCGACGAAGGGCAGCTGATTGCGCACCAGGGCCAACTCGAGTCCGCGGATGCGCGAGCTGGAGGCGTTCGCCGGCTGGGTGATCGTCACGAGCGCGCCGTTCACGGTTTCCGTGGTGCTCAAGTTGAAGATGTCGTCGGCGATGTCTTTCTGAAAAATGGCGACGGAGGCAATGCCCTCGCCCTTGGGAAAGTAGTATTCGAGCGAAAGGTCGTAGTTGCGGGCGTCGCGGGCCTTGAGTGCCGGGTTGCCCCGCGAGATCCTGAGCCCGTCGGCGCTGACGGTTTCGAGCGCGGCGATGTCGGAGGGATTGGGCCGGCCGACAGATTTGGAGACGCCTGCGCGCAGCCAGAGACGGGCGGTTAGCTCGTAGCTGGCGGTCGCGGAGGGTAGGAGGTTGTGGTAACCGGTCGGAACGGCGGTGGGCACAAACACGTCCGGCACCGGCGCGACGAGTCGGCGAAAGGTCTTCGCCGTCGCATCGACGTTCTCGTAGCGCACGCCGCCGACGGCGCGAAAACGCGACGTCTGCCAAGTGCCCATGAGATAGCCGGCGGAAATATCCTCGATGTATTTGAAGTCGCCCTCGGCCGACTGCTCGAAACTCGACGGCTGCGTGAGCGTGAAGCCTGCGCCGGTGCCGTTCGCGAACAGCCGGCCCCACACCGCTTCGTCGAGAAAGAGCAACGGCTCGCGGCGCGCCGGCGGGGTGTAAGCGAGGGTGCGCTGGGCGCTGGAGAGGCGGAAGGTGGGATTGGCGTAGTTCCAACGATCATTGTTCACTCGCCGGTCGAGCCGCTTCCAATCGGCGCCCGCCTCGAAGCCCACGAGGCCATGTTCGCCTTTCGCATTAAACGCGTAGGCGAGCTTGTGGTGGAGGAGGTATTCTTCGGTCTTTAGTTCGCGGTAGTTGTAGTTGTCGAGGACATGGCCGACCGGATCGCCGAAATACGCCGCGCCACCCGGATTGTTGAACCGATAGGTTTGGATGAACGTGCTGCTATCGTAGGTCACGCCCAGCAGGGGACTGGACGGCGTTCTGAACCCGATGAACGGCGTCGAATTGCGGTAGCTCGTGGCCGAAAACGAGGTGTCGGCGAAAATCCTGTGCCCGGCCGCAGGTGTGAATTCTGCGTGGTAGTGGGCGCCATCGAGTGTGCGGCGGATGTCGTTGTTCGTGAAGGAAACTTCGGAGCGCCCGTTGGCGTAGGTGCCGCTCGTCGCGGTCTGGCCGCTCATCCCGGCGAGGCTGATGAGCTGATGGCCGTGGCGATCCTCGTCGTCCTGCGCGCGAAAGCGGTAGAGCGAGAGGTAGCTGCGAAACAACTGACTTGGATTGTATTCGAGCTTGGCGTTGAGGCCGGTGCGGGAGGAATCGTTGTTGTAAACATACCAGCGAAACTGGCCGATCGCCGCGTAGCCATTGCCGACCAGCGGCGTGCCCGTGCTCGCGCCGGCAGCGTTGAAGAAATTGTAGGCGTCCTGGATGATCTTCACCTGATCGCGCGACTTGCGCATATCTTCGAAGGCGATGAACACGCCAAACTGATCGTTCCGGCCGAACGTCTGGCCGTAACTGAGCTGCACGCGTCTCGTCAGCGGATGGTTTCTCGCCGGAACGTCCTGCTGGGTGAAGTAACCGACCGAGGCACCCACCCGCGCCACCACACCTTTTTGATCGGAGGCGCTGCGGGTCGCGAGGTTCAGGTAGCTGCCGATGGAGCCGCCGTCCATTGCCGGGGTGAAGGTCTTGAACGCTTCGAGCCGCTTCACGGAGCTGGCGGGGATGGTCTCCAAATTTACACTACGCCCGCCGCC
>JANPIT010000642.1:0-2760 GCA_031425115.1 Opitutaceae bacterium
GTAATTCCGTCACCGACATGGTCGCGTTCAACGAGTCGCGCGGCGTATCCGCCTTCGACCTACGCGGGCAGGGCAATGGCAACACCCTCATCCTCGTCAACGGGCGCCGCACCACCGTCAACGCCAACGCGTTCGATCTGCTCACGACCTATGTCGACATGAACCGGTTCTCGCCGGCCTTCATCGAACGCGTCGAAATTCTCAAAAGCGGCGCTTCCGCCGTCTACGGGGCCGATGCCGTCGGTGGCGTCGTGAACATCCTCACTCGTCGCCAGCCCGCGGGCGGCGAGGTCTCCGTGAGTTATGGCAACACCTTCAAGAACGACGCCGCCGAGGTCAGCGCGAGTCTTCTCACGGGCGCCACACGCGGACGTCTCGGCCTTAGCGTCGGCCTCGAGTATTTTCAGCGCAACGCCCAGGCACACGTCGACCGCCCGTTTTCGCAGAGCTCTGATCACACCGCTCGTTTCACAAGCGCCTACGACTACTACGCCCGACTACCCACGGCCCAACGCGCCGACTTCGATGGCCGTTCCCTCAACAGCGGGCATGCGCGCTTCAGCGTCGCCCCCGGGCAGCTCAACGGACGCAACGGTGTCAACGTGCCGGGCCTCGCCGCGGGTGCCCCGATCGCGACCTTGCCCGGCACGATGGGACTCGCGTCCGCCACGCCGAATTTCGTGTCACCCTTTCGCGGCGCTACTGGCGGGCGCTTCGACGCGACTGCGGCCGCGACCTTCGTCGCACCCGAAGCCACGCGCGGCGATCCCGGTGCGCGCAGTCTCTACAATCGCAATCGCGACATCTGGACATTGCCCGAGGCCAACCGACTCGGTGCCACCGCGCGGCTCGACTACGAGACGGCGGGCGGGTTCGCGGTTTTCGCCGAGGGGGGCGGCGGTCGCAATCGCTCGCGCACGGAATATCACGCCCGCGAATTCAGCACCGCCGTCCCGCGCACGAATCCCTACAACCCTTTCGGGGTCGATGTGGTGGCGGACTGGCGCATCCTCGACCAGGAACGCCGTCGCACGATCACCGAGGACGATTACGCATCCGGGCAAATCGGCGTCCGCAGCGCGGCCCACGCCCCGCTCAAATGGGAGACGGCGGCAACCTACAGCCGTGACGAATACGTGGATACGACGCGCGGCCTCTACCTCGCCTCGCGTTTCCACGCCGCTCTCGCCAGCGTCGATCCAGCGACCGCGCTGAATCCTTTTGCCGGTCGCGATTTCCGCCAGCCGAAGGCGGTGCTCGATCCGCTGACAACGCAAGCGTGGTTCGGCGGCACGGCGGACCTTTTGATCTTTGACGCACATGTTTCGGGAAAACTCTTCCGCCTGCCGGCCGGCCCGGTGGTGGGCGCGGCATTTGTAGAGCAGCGAGCCGAGCGCTTCTCCTCAGTCAGCGACGCGGCCTCCCGCGCCGGCGACATTCTCGGCACAGGCCAGCTCGGCGCCGACGCGCAGCTTTCACGCGAAGCGTGGGCCGTGGCGGCCGAAGTGTCGGCGCCCCTCCTCGGTCCCGGGCCGGGAGACACGCGCGGGCCACGACTCGCGTTCGAAGCCGCCGCGCGAGTCGAAGAGTTCTCCGAAAGCTTCAACAGCGGGATCAAGCCATCGCTGGGCATCGTAGCGCGGCCCACGCGCGATCTTCTGGTGCGGGCCAGCGCGGCGCACACTTTTCGCGCTCCCACCCTCCCCCAACTTTTCGCTCCGCAGAGCGACACCTTCTACAACAGCGTGCCCGATCCGCGGCGCCCGTCCGCTCTCACCGGAGAGGATAACGATGGCACGAACGTCCCACGGCTGGTCCGGCAGGGCGGCAATCCCAAGCTTGCGCCGGAGACCGGTCGCGCCCTTCAGGTCGGTTCGGTCTGGGCCCCCCGAGCCATCGACAAACTCAACTTCGAGGCCACTTGGTTTCGCTTCGAATTTGAAGACCTCATCTCCGGCGTGAGTCCCGTCTATGTATTGGAGAACGAGCTGGGCGGCCTCGGTGCTCTCGTGCATCGGGAGCCGGGCACCCAAACTCCCGTCAACCGCACGAACGGCCCGATAAACGTGCTGACCGGCCCCAATGGCGGGACGACCACGGTCGCTTCGGGTCAGAGTTCGACGGTGCCGGGTCGGCTGACGCGCGTCGATGTCTTCACCATCAATTTGAGCCGCCGCCAACTCGAAGGCTGGGATTTCGGCACGCGCTATGCGGGCGCACTCGCCGGCGGTCGCTGGCAAGGCGCCGCGAGCGCCACCTACACGCACAAGATCGCGGGTGCGTATGATCGCCGCTCGCCCCTGATCGATTACGCAGGCGTCAGCGGCGTTCCTCGCTGGCGCGGCCGTATCGCCCTCGATTGGACGCGGGGACCGTGGGCCACTGGCGCAACGATGGCCTATATTGGTCACAGCGGCCACCACTCCGTGGTGGGACGATACGCGAAGCCCTACCGCACCGTTAATCTGCGCGCCGTCTACACCACGCCGCGTGCGTCCTGGTTAGGAGGGACCCAATTCGCTCTTGGGATCGAGGACCTCTTTGACGAAGAGCCCCCGCTAAAACCGATGGGATGATCGAGATTCAGCGGGGGCTCTTCGTCAAAAGCGTCTTCAATCCCCAAAGCGAATTGCGTGCCTCGTAACCACGACGCACGCGGCGTGGTATAGACGGCGCGCAGATTAACGGTGCGGTAGGGCTTCGCGTATCGTCCCACCACGGAGTGGTGGCCGCTGTGACCAATATAGGCCATCGTTGCGC
>JANPIT010000643.1:0-4229 GCA_031425115.1 Opitutaceae bacterium
GCCGAGGTGGCCGCGGCGCTTTTCAGGCTGCTCGAGATTCAAGCCACGACCAGGAGCCCGGGGAAAATTACCATCGCACCGGCGGGCGGTGCGGGACTGTTGCTTCAGACGTAAACGTAACGATGAACGGGGCGCATAGGCCGGTTAATCTATCCTGGCCCCGCGGTGGAACGTTTCGCGCCAGCGGCTATGCCGCCCGCGCTCTTCAGCAACAGCTCAGGCGCCGTTAAGCTTCGGCAGCTCGAACCCGGGGCTGCGCGGATCGGCGAGGAGGGCGTTGGCTTCTTTCGCGAATTCGCCGGTGTGCCGCTCGCTCTTCGGATCGAACGTCAGCCAGGGGCCGACGACGTATTCGGAGCCGTCCTCCGGCACGCCGACGCCGTCACGCATGATCGCGTGCAGCTTCATGAAGTGATCGTAAGCGTCAGCGTTGTCGCCGAAGCGGCCGGCCTTCGCGTTGAACGGCACCTTCGTGCCGAGGCGGTAGGAGTTGTTCATGAGGTGCCCGAGCACCGAGCCGTAGTGCGCTTCCTCCACGTTGCCATTGGCCATCTCCGGTTTCCCCGCGCGGCAGGCCGCGATAAACGAGGCCCAGTTGCCGCCGGGTGTCACCTTGCCGGGCTTGAGCGAGAGTTTTTCACCGGTCGCGCTGCCCTTGGCGAAATACTTATCGCGGATGATCTTTCCGCCGTCTTCGAAGTAATACTCGTTCTCCACCTGGTGGAGGTAGCCCTCGTAGTTCACGTTGCGCACGTTGAAAAACGCGTATTGGCCGTTGGGATACTGGGCCACGGCAAACATCGTGTTGGGCGTCTCGCCCTGATCGTTCCACTTGAAGCGGCCGCCGAGCGCCATGACGCGGGTCGGGCTGGTCAGTTTCGGATCGAGCGCCCAGCGCGCGACGTCCAGCTGGTGCGTGCCCTGGTTGTTCATGTCGCCGTTGCCGGTCTTCCAGAACCAGTGCCAGTTATAATGAACGAGGTTCGGGTGGTAGTCGGTCACGGCCGGGCCGCGCCAGAGATTCCAATCGAGATTGCTCGGCGGTGCGGACGGCGCTTTCTGACCGATGGTATCGCGCGGTTTGCAGCAATAGCCGTAAGCGATCTTCAACTTGCCGAACTTGCCGGCCTGAATGGCCTCGTGGAGTCCGGCGATCTTCTCGTCGCTGCGGCGCTGCGTGCCGTGCTGGATCACGATGCCGTAGCGCTTCTGCGCCTCGACGGCGGCACGACCCTCGGCGACGTCGTGGCTCATCGGCTTTTCCACGTAGACGTGCTTGCCGGCCTGGGCGCCCCAGATCGTCATGAGCGAGTGCCAGTGGTTCGGCGTCGCGATGGAGATCGCGTCGAGATTCGGATCTTCGAGCGCGCGGCGCAGATCCGCGAGGCCCTTGGCGACAAACTTGTCGCCCGATTTTTCCTTCAGCGTCCCGAGCGATTTCTCGAGGACTTTCTGATCCGGATCGACGAGGTAGGCGATTTCGACGTTGGGCTGTTCGGACCAGCCCGCGATGTGGGATTTGCCGCGGCCATTGAGGCCGACCACGGCGATGCGCAGACGATCATTGGCGCCGAGAGTCCGACCGTAGGAATGCGTGCCGCCCGCGAGGGCGACGGCTCCGGCGGCGATGGCGGAATTTTGCAGGAAAGAACGCCGGGTGAGATGGGTCATAAGGGAGTGGGGGTTGCGGATACGGTAGACGCAAACGGTAGCGGGACGATGCTCTTTTTGCGCAGATCAGGAAAAGTGAACGGACGCATCGAGCAGGGCGCGAAGTCCCGTGGGACTCGGTTCGCCATCAGCGCGCCGAGGCGGGCGCAGTTATTCCGGGTAGCCTTCGGGCGAGAGGGCGGGGAAGAGGCGCAGGGCGTTCTTGTAGTAAATCTTCTTCAGCACGGCATCGGGCAGCGCGAGGCCGTAGAGTTTCCAGATCCCGTGATATTTGCGGATGGGATCGAAGTAATCGTCATCGGTCTCCAGCAGGCGAAAATAGACGTAATACTCCGCGACATTGTAGGCGTCTTTTCCGAATAGGATTCGATCCTGGTATTTGACGAGGAAACGATGCGCGGCGCGGGGCTGGCGGCCCAGCTCGCTGGTGATCGCGCCGATTTCGGCATACACGTTGGGCAGGCGGTCGAGGAGCTCGCCGAGCTTGCCGAGATCGTGGCCCAGCCAGCCGAGGTGCGCGTTGATGAAGATTGTGTTGGGATGCTTGGCGAAGAGGCGGTGCTGCTCCGCGATGAGTTCCTCCCAGGTGAATTTGGTTTGCTCGGATTGGTTGCGGGTGGCGCGGAGTTTGAGCTCGAGCCAGCGCTCGTTGTTCTTGTCCATCGGCTGAAACAGGCCCTGGGGATCCGCGGTGTGGATGAGCACCGGGATCTTATATTTGGCGCACACTTCCCAAACTCGGTCGAAGCGTCGGTCATCGACCTTCACGCGGCCGTTGGTGTCGCTGAGTGTCATGCCCAGATGTTTCCAGACCTTGAGGCCGACGGCGCCGGCTTTGATATCAGCTTCGACCTGCGCGGCGGCGCGTGCCGGGTAATCCGCATCGCCGAGGTTCGCGTAGTCGATGTTGGTCATGACCGCGAAGCGCTTGGCGTCATGCGCCTGCATGGCTTTCACGGCGTCGGCCACCCACTTGCCGTGACCGCCGCCGACCGGCGAGTTGACGAGCCCGCGCATATTGAGGCTATCCATGTCGCGCACGAGCTGGGTGAGCTTGGCCGGCGTGACGTCGCGCTGGTGGTTGTGGATGTCGATGAAAGGAAACTTCGCGCGCGTGAGCATGTGCTCCGGCACGCGGAGCGTCGACTTGGGCTCAAACTCCTCGATGGAAATGGTCTGGGCCGATGCGGTGAGGGCGGCGAGACACGACAGGGCAAGCAGGGGACGGAGCGACATGGGCGGGGGCGGATGAGGGCTGACGAATGCGACGGCACACGTGTTGCGCGGAAATCGTGGCGGCGTCAATTAGCGGTGCGGCGCCCAAAGCGGGTGCGCAACGCCGGCCGATTACGCGATTGCCTCGGGAGGCGATTCGTCGGCCCAATCTCGCATCACATGAATGTTTTCGTCGTCTCCCTCAAAGTTGGCCCGCAGAAGGATCACCCGCGTTTCTTCGATATCGGCGGCGGCGTGGCCAGCGTGTGGGTGACCGAACTGACGCAACAAGGCGCCGCGGTCCGCGCCGCCGCGTTCGTTCAACTCGCCCGCTGGGATGTCGTCGAGGTCCTGGCCTGCGAGATGATGACGCCGAAACCGGAGGTCGTGAAACTCATGCAGCATAGCGCGACGGCGTCGTTACCGATGGACGCGAAGCAGTGCGACGTCGCCGCGCTGCGCTACATCATGGAGGCTTACCGTTTTGGTTTCGCCTACAGCATCGATTTTTATCCCCCGGGTGGGGAAGAGATTTTCTTCAAGTTGCGCGGAACGTCGCAATAGGGCGGCTGTTTCCGCAGTCCAAGCGCGGGCGGCGCCCTGAGAAGGTTTATGCTGTCTTCCCCGCCATCCCTTCGCATCGTTGCGCTTGCCGATGTTTGCCCCTCGTCAGCTCGCCGTTGCCGCCGCCGCGTTGGTGTTTTCCGTTTTGGCCCCGGTGCGAGCGGCGTCCTCGATCGAGGAACGCCTGAGTGCGCTTTACCGGCCGCTGCTGGCCGAGCAGGTGGCGCTGTCGCCGGATGGTGAATACATCGCTTATAGCCGAAACGACAGCGGGGAACTCGCCATCTACATCATGGCGGTCAACCACACGGAGCGGAAATTTCGCATCGGGGTGGAGGGCGACCGGGCCGTGGCATTCAGCAAGGAACGGGCGCCGCCGCGACTGCGGTTTCTCCGCTGGGCCAGCGCCCGCCAACTCGTTTTCGCGCCGACCGCCTACAATAATGGAGTCCGCACCATCGCGCCCATTTACGCCGTCAATCGTGACGGCACCGAGCCGAAGACGCTCGCCGAGGCGGACGATTTTGCGCTCCAAGATGGTCCGCCGGAAGGGCTGCCCAAGACGATCGACCGCCGCACCCAGATTCTTGGTTTTCTGGGGGGTGATCGCAGCACCCTGTTCGTCGAAGCGTTGGGGAAACCACGTTTCAGCCGGCCAATTTGGTGCCGACCACGCTCTTCGCCCTCGATCTTGCGACGGGCAAGCTGCGAAGCGTGGCCGAGGAAATCGACGATGGGCGCTACCTCTACGATCAGAAAGGCACGGCGCGGCTGCTCTA
>JANPIT010000644.1:0-2736 GCA_031425115.1 Opitutaceae bacterium
CTGCAAAGGGAATCGCAATGGCGATTACGATGAGCGGCCCCAGCACGTCGGCAATCAAACCATAGTAACGCACCGCGTAGGCCGCCAGCTTGGGGCTGCGCTCGATCTCCAGATAAGCAACCATGTCGCGCAGCTCCCAGAGCGACAGATGTGACGGTTTGCGATCGATCAGGAGCATGAGCGCGGGATTCTCGCGAAACGTCGGTGCAAATTTTTCCGCGAACGGTGCCGAGGCCGTGGTCTCTCCCGTTTCGGGATCGAACGTGAGATCACGCCCATCCTTGAAAACCCACCCATTCCGCGCCCGATCGAACCAGCCCTCCGCCGCGATAATCCGCGCACGCTCCCGGCGTTTCACATCGAGTTCCGACACCGACACCCCGTAGCCCCGATCCGTCGCCTTGCTGTAGCGGTTAAAAAACCACATCCGCCGCGCGAGCGAATTATCAAAGGCTACGCTATACACCGCCCCGATGCGGTCCGCCGGCAGGGCCTTTTGCGATTGCTGGCGAAACTCCAGTTCCTCGCGCATCGCGCGCGACTCCTCCACCGACCACGGGACGACGGTCGTATTGATCCACCACGACAGCGCACAACACAGCAGCCCCACGATCCAGATCGGCGCGGTCAATCGAGCGAAACCCACCCCCGCCGCCCGCATCGCCGTGAGTTCATTCCCCCGGTGCAGCTTGCCGAGCACATAAAGCAGCGAGATGAGCAGCGCCAAGGGCAACACCACCGCGAGAAAACTCGGGATCGTCACTCCCATGTAGCGCCAGAAAATCGACCCACTCGCCCCGAGGTCACGCAGTTGCCTGAAGTCGTCATACAGCACTTGCACGACCAAGAGCCCGACGGTCGCCGCGAGCGCCAGCGCGAGGATCTGCAACCACTCGCGCAAAAGGTGCCGGTCAAACGTGTTCACTGGGCGGATGAAACGTGCGCCCGCCCGTCACGGGAAGCCCAAATCCCGTGAATCCTACTTCCCGGGAACTCCGGCGCACTCGCCGCGTTCCACACCCGAAACAGTTTGGTTGAAAACCTGCTACGGCTGGCCTTGGCTCCGCCCTCCTTTTCCCCGATCGCCCACCCCATGATACCTGTGCTTCGCCGACTTGTTGCGCTCTCCTTCGCCGCTCTCATCGCAACTGGCGCCCACGCCCAAAACACTATCAAGGTCGGCGAGTTCGCTTCCCTGACCGGCAAAGAGGCTACCTACGGCCAGGCCGCCCACAAGGGCACTCTCCTCGCGATCGAGGAAACCAACGCCGCGGGCGGCGTCCTCGGACGGAAGCTCGAGCTGATCACGGAGGACGACCAATCGAAGCCCGGTGAATCCGCCACGATCGCCAAAAAACTCATTTCGCGCGACAAGGTCGTCGCCATCCTCGGTGAAATCACCTCCGGCCGCACCCTCGAGGCCGCCCCGATCGCGCAGAACGCCAAGATCCCGTTAATCTCGCCCGGCGCCACCGCCCCGGAAGTCACCGCCAAAGGAAACTACATCTTCCGCGTCTGCTTCATCGATTCGTTTCAAGGCACCGTGATGGCCAAGTTTGCGCGCACCTCCCTCAAACTGCGCCGCGTCGCGCTCCTTTCCTCCGTTTCCTCCGCGCAAGCCGTCGGTCTCTCGAAATACTTCCGCCAAAAATTCACCGAGGACGGCGGCACGGTGGCGCTCGAACAAAAATACTCCGACGGCGACAAAGACTTCCGCGCCCAACTCACCGCGATCAAGGCCGCCGGCGTCGACGGTATTTTCGTCCCCGGCTACTACGCCGAAGCCGCCCTCATCTGCAAACAGGCCCGCGACCTCGGCATGGACCTTCCCCTCTTCGGTGTAGACGGCTGGGAATCCTCCGAACTCATCAGCATCGGCGGCAAGTCCGTCGAAGGCGCGTATTTCTCCACGCATTACTCGCCCGCCAGCAAGGACCCGTTCGTCACTGGCTTCAACGAGCGCTTCACCAAACGCTGGGGCACCGGCTCCGATGCGCTCAGCGCTTTGGGCTACGACTCCGCGATGCTGCTGATCGACGCCATCAAGCGCGCCAAGACGACCGAGCCCGCGCAGTTGCGCGACGCCATCGCTACCACCAAAAATTTCCGCGGCGTCACCGGCCAGATCACACTCGACGAGCAACGCAACCCCACCAAGTCCGCTGTCGTGCTGACCGTGAAGAACGGGAAGTTCGAATTCGTCGAAACCGTGAATCCATGACGCCCACGGTGAAACCTGCTCTTCTCGTGAAACTCCCCTTCGTTCTCGCCGCATTCGCCGCCGTCTCCGCTTTCAGCTTCGCCGCCGAGCCGACGATCAAGGTCGGCGAATACGCCTCGCTCACCGGCAAGGAAGCCAGCCTCGGCCAGGCCTCGCACAACGGCACGCTTCTCGCCGTCGAACAGATCAACGCCGCCGGCGGCGTCCTCGGCCGCAAGCTCGAGCTCCTCACCGAAGACACGCAGTCGAAAGCCGGCGAGAGCAGCACCGCCGTGCGCAAGCTCATCTCCCGAGACAAAGTCGTCGCCATCCTCGGCGAGGTCGTGTCCAGCCGATCCATCGAGGCCGCGCCCGTCTGCCAGTCGATGAAGGTCCCGATGATTTCGCCTGCCTCCACCGCGCCCGAGGTCACGGCTGTTGGCGACTACATCTTCCGCGCCTGCTTCATCGACCCGTTTCAGGGCCCGGTCATGGCCAAATTCGCCCGCGAGACCCTCAAGGTCCAGCGCGTCGGC
>JANPIT010000645.1:0-2064 GCA_031425115.1 Opitutaceae bacterium
CCGCGACCTGCAGGCCTTGAAGAATGCCCGCATTCTTGAAGGCCATCCGCATGAAGACGATGTCGTTTTCCTCATCCTCAACCAGGAGGATTGTTTGTGAAGTGATGGCTTCCATACAAAATCAGGCGCGTTTCAGCCGCACCCAGAACTTACTCCCTTGACCCATTTCGGACTCGACGCCGATCTGCCCGTTCATGCGCTCGACGGCCTTGCGCACGATGGCGAGCCCGATGCCCGTGCCCTCGTCGTCTTTGGCGCGAACCACCCGGGTGAAAATGCTCCAGATGCGATCGTGATCCTTCGGACTGATGCCGATCCCGTTGTCCACGATCCAGAGTCGGACGTCGCCCTCGATCTCGTCGGCGTAAACGCGCACGCGGGCGGGCACACCGCGCGGCACGAACTTCACCGCGTTGGTGAGCAGGTTTGAGATGCACTGCGTGAGATTGGCCTCGTTGCCCATCACGCTTGGCAGGGGCGTGGTGATGGCGATCTCGGCGCCCGCGGCCTGCAATTGGGGATACGTCGCGAGGATTTGACGCACCAGCTCATCGAGCGAAATGGGCTGAAGGACGATCTCCGAGCGCAGCAACTTCGAATAAGTGAGCACATCATGGATCAGCGCATCCAGACGGTTGGCGGACGCCAGGATGCGGCGCAGCTGGTCGAGCGAGACCTCGTCGAGCGTGGCGGCGTGTTTCTGCAGCAGCAGGTGCGCAAAGCCCTGCATGGCGCGGAGGGGCGCCCGCATATCGTGGGACACACTGTAGGAAAACGCCTCCAACTCGCCGATCGTCTCGCGCAATTCCACGGTGCGGGCCCGGACCTCCAGCTCGAGCGCTCCGGCCTGATCCGCCAGAATGCTTTGGGCGCGTTTGAAGTCGTCGATGTCGATGCAGATGCCGATGCGTTTCTGCAGGGTGCCGCCGGCATCGTGCATCGGCAAAGAGCGGTGGAGAAACCAGCGGTAGTGGCCGCTGGCCGCATCGCGAAAACGGGCCTCCAACGTGTAGCCCCGGCCTTCCTCCCGACTCAGGGCTGCTTCCGCTTCCACCCGCGCGCGATCATCGGGGTGGATAATCTCCGACCACGCTGCGGTGTGCAGCGTGGTGTCTTCGGGTTTGCGGCCGGTGTAGTTGGTCCAGTGCTGGTTGGTGAAATCGACGATTCCGTAGGGTAGACTGGTCCACACGCCGATCGGCAGACTCGCGGTGAGCTCGCGGAAATAAGCCTCGCTCGTCTTGAGGGCCACTTCGAGCCGCTTCCGCTCGGAGACATCCTGGACGATTTCCACGAAACCGAGCGGCGTATCCGTGCGGTCGGTGATCCACGCCACGCTGTTGCTCACCCAGACGAAGCTGCCGTCGGGGCGCAGATAACGTTTCTCCACGCTGAAGTCGGCCCGCCCCTTGCTGAGTCCCGTGAAGCGGACAGGCGACTGCACGATGTCATCGGGGTGCGTGATATCCTGGCTGCGCAAGCCCACCAATTCCTCGGACGTGCGGCCGACGATCGCGCAGAAGCGTTCGTTCACCAGCGTGAAGCGGCCCGCTAGATCGAGCTCCGCGATGCCGGCGGTCGCCTGGGCGATGATCGCGTGGAAACGCGCTTCGCTGCGGCGGAGCGACTCCTCGGTTTTTCGACGCGCGGTGATGTTGGAAAAAAGCACCGCGACGCGGCGGCTACCCGGTCCGTCGATTCGAATGACATTCACGTCGAACCAACGGTTCAGTGCTTTCACTTCATCCATCACCCGCACCGGTTGGCCCGTGCGGGCGACCTCGGCGTAGCGCGCTAACCAGCGGGGTTCGACGTCCGGATGGAGTTCGAGTATCGTTTTGCCGACGGCATCCTGCATCCCCGTCAGCCGCGTGAACGCCGGATTTACTTCGATGTAACGGAAGTCGATGGGCTTCCCGTCGGGATCGTAAATCATCTCAAGGACGCAAAACCCTTCTTCCATCGAAGTGAAAAGATGCCGGTAGCGTTCCTCGCTCGCGAGCAGCTCGCGTTCTGTGCGCTTGCGCTCGGTGATGTCGCGCACGTTGCACTGGATGACCGCGC
>JANPIT010000646.1:0-5753 GCA_031425115.1 Opitutaceae bacterium
TAGCGACACCGTCACCGCTTATCTTGCCGATCCCGCGACTGCGGCCTTACGCGTTACGCAAGTGCAGCCGGTCCGCGGCGCCTTCCCGCGCAACATCAATTTGTCGCCCGACGCCGGCTGGTTGCTCGCCGCGGGAGCCGAGTCCAACACCGTCGCCGCCCACAAAATAAATCCGACGACCGGCGAACTCACCTACCAGACGAAGGGCGTGATCAACGTGCCTGCGCCGATCTGCATCCTGTTTGTGGCCCGGTAAGGCGACGGACGCGCCGAAACGGCTTCCCGCACCCACGAAAAACGGCAGGCCACTGGCCTGCCGTTTTTCGTTTTCGGTGCGCTAACGTCTACGTCTTCAGAATGTCGTCCCAACCTTTCCGATACGACGCCCGTTTGATAAACGGCGCGGCTTCCGGCGCGTTGGTCGCACGCATCGCCTGGTAGTCCCACTCGAGCTTCTTGCCCGTGCGGTAGGCGACGTTGCCCAGGTGATTCGCCTCGGTCGTCCAGCCCGAATACTGGAAGTTGGAACCAGGCACCGGGCCGTTGCCTTTCGCGTAGTTGACCCACTCCACCCAGTGGCCCGGCGAGCGCGGCAACGTCTCCGCCGGCATGCGGAAGTCCGTGAACTTATCCTCCGGCATTAGCTTCCCGTCGCCGAGCAACATGCCCTTGTCGCCCATGAACACACACGAGCGACGGCCCCACGCCGGCGTCCAGCCCGGCGGCCGGCTGTCCCCTTGATGCCACACGAGCTTGAGCGCCGGCTGCGCGCCGACCGCGGCAAAGCGGAACGTCGCCATCAGCGTCGCAGGCGCGAGCTCCTTGTGCGCGATCGGGACATTCGGTGAACTGGCCTCGACCGACACCGGAGCCAGCACTCGCCCGCCCTTCCCGTCCGGTCGCCAGAGATCGAGCACCGTGAACGGCACATCATTGTCGTGACTGCCAAGATCGCTCATCGTCCCGTTGGCGAACTCCCACCAACGATACCAACGCGGGCCTGGGAAATACGTCCCATGAAACGGCCGCACGGGGGCCGGCCCGAGCCACAGATCCCAATCGAGATTCGGCGGCACCGGCATTTCCTCGGTGAAACGATCCACCACCTGCACGCCGTTGTAGAAGCCATGCGGCTTGTCGAATTTCTCGGCGGAAGCGGCGTCCTGCAGACCCCACGCCCGATCGGCCCAAACGTGGACTTCCCGGACCGGCCCGATCACGCCCGTATTGAGGATCTCCTTGATCATGCGGCGCGCCGGCGAAGCGTGGCCCTGATTGCCCATCTGGGTGGAGAGCTTGGGATATTTCGCAGCGGTCTCGCGGATAAGGCGTGTCTCCCAGATATTGTAGGCGAGCGGCTTCTCGCAAAACACGTGCTTGCCCTGCGTCAGCGCCAGGTAAGTCGCGAACACATGCGTGTGCTCCGCCGTGGAAACAACGACGGCGTCGTAATCGTTCGGTTTATCGAAAACCCGGCGCAGGTCCGTGAATTTTTTCGCCTGCGGATAGCGCTGCGCGGCTGAATCCAGCGCCACTTGGTTGATGTCGCAGATCACGGAGACGTTCTCGTCAGGATGCGGTCCCGCGGCCGGATCCTTTACCGCCGCTTTTTTCGGCGCCGGCCGGCCCGGGATGAGCGTGAGTTCACCGAGACTGGTGTTCGCGCGGCCGCCACAGGCGATGAACGCGATGTTCAACTTGTTGTTGAGATTCTGGCCGCGCAAAAACGCCGGCGCGCCCGCGATGACGCCCGCAGTCGTCAGCGCGCGACCGACAAACTGGCGCCGTGTAAGGGGAACAGGCCGGGGCTTCGATGGAGTGTTCTTCATGTAAATTTTCCCGTGATTAGAATGGATCTTAGTGTATCCGACTCGTGGTGACGTTATGAACGTCAGGTGAGAATATCTTTGACGACGTGACCGTGCACATCCGTCAGCCGGAAATCGCGACCGTCGTGGCGGAAGGTCAGCTTCTCGTGATCGAGCCCGAGTTGGTGCATGATCGTCGCGTGCAGGTCGTGCATATGCACCTTGTTCTCGATCGCGAAGTGCCCGAATTCATCCGTCTCGCCATAGGCGAAGCCCGGCTTGAAGCCACCGCCGGCGAGCAGCACCGAAAAGCCCGTCGGGTTGTGATCGCGCCCCGTGCCGTTCTTCTCCGCATACGGCGTGCGGCCGAATTCACTGCCCCACCACACGATCGTGTCCTCGAGCAGCCCGCGCGCTTTCAAATCGGTGAGCAGTCCCGCCACCGGTTTGTCGACCCGCACCGCGTGATCCTTGTGCTTGGGCAGGTTGGAGTGCTGATCCCACGCCGGATTGTTCGTGTTGTCGGAATAGTTGACCTGGATGTAGCGCACGCCCGATTCCGCGAGCCGGCGCGCCATCAAGCACTGCCGCCCGTAATCGTCGGTCGGCTCCTCCCCGATGCCGTAAAGCGCCCTCGTCGCCGCGGATTCCTTGGAAATATCCAGCGCATCCGGTGCGTGATTCTGCAACCGCCACGCCAGCTCAAACGAGCTCGCCACCGCCTCAAGCTCGAGGTCGCCCGGTTTCGCGCGGAGTTGCTCCTCATTCATCGCCCGCACCAGTTCAAAGTGCCGCTGCTGCTCTGCGGCGCTGCGATGCGGATGGCGCACATTGCGGATGCCCGCCTCGACCGCTTTCTGCCCGGAGCGCCCGATCGCCGTGCCTTGATAGACCGAGGGCAGAAATCCACTGCCGTAGTTGCGCGGCCCGCCGTTCGCGAGCGTCGGGCTGAGCGACACGAACGCCGGCAGATTTTCGTTTTCCGTGCCGAGCCCATACGTGACCCATGAGCCCATCGAGGGGCGGATGAGATTCGTCGAGCCGGTGTGCAGAAACAACGTCGCGGGGCCGTGCGCCACGCCCTCGGTGTGCATGGAGCGAACCACACAGTAATCGTCGGCGTGTTGCGCGAGATGAGGGAAAAGATCCGAGACCCAGCGGCCGCACTGCCCACGCTGTTTGAAGTCCCACATCGGCTTCATCACGCGTTGGGTGGCGCCCGCGCCGGTCTTCGCGATGGCGCGCTGGTCGAGGAAATCCATCATCTTCCCATCGTGCGTGTAGAGCGTCGGCTTGTAGTCGAAGCTGTCGATCTGGCTCACGCCGCCACCCATGAAGAGGAAGATCACCCGCTTGGCGCGCGGCGCCCGATGACCGGCGCGGGGCGCGAGCGGATTTTGCGCTGCCGCCGCCGCGGCCTGCGCCGCCACCCCGGCGAACGCGAGGTAGCCGAACCCGCACGCGAGTTGTTGCAACGCCTGCCGCCGGGTGAGGAATGGAGAAGGGTTCATGGGATGGGGAAATGAAAATTAATCTGGAACTCAGGAAATCAGGAAAAATACCCCCGCCCGAGAACGCCTGCGCCTTCTTCCTGATTTCCTGAGTTCCAGATTATCATTTCCGGGGCTCAATTCAGGTATCGGAAATCCACGCACGCGAAGATCGACTGGTGCAGTTGCGCCCAGGCGTCGACCCGAGCCGCCTCGTCATTTTCACCGCCGGTGGCAGCGACGACGAACTCCAAGGCCAGCGTCCGCTCCTTCGCCGTCGGCGCCCGACCGAGCGCCACGCGATAAGCCTGCTCCACGCGCGCGGTGTCATCGCCCGTGACCTCCCGCAGCGTGCGCTGTGCCGCGAGCTTCGCCTGTTCGATTACGAACGGGTGATTCATCAGGAACAAGGCCTGCGGCGCCACCGTCGAGACCGGCCTCAATCCGATCGGGGCGTTGGCATCGGCAAAGTCGAATACCTCGAACAACTCGAGTCTCCGGTTGCGAAATGCCGGCGTGTAAACGCTCCGCCGGACGTCCGCGAAGACGAAGCCGTATTCCGTTCCTGTTGGCACACTGCCGCCGAAATTCGGCCCACCAAAAGCCAGGTCCAACTGCCCGCTCGTCCACAAGATCGCATCGCGCAATTGCTCGGCATCGAGGCGGCGGCGATTCGCGCGCGCGAACAGCCGGTTGTCGGGATCTCGCTGCAGTTGCGCTGGCGCGACCGTCGGCGCGAGTTGATAGGTGCGCGACAGCACGATCGCGCGCACGAGCTGTTTGATCGACCAACCCTCCGCCACGAACTGCCGCGCGAGATGATCGAGCAATTCGGGATGCGAAGGCCGCTCGCCGGTCGTGCCGAAATTGTCGACTGACCGCACGAGCCCTGCCCCAAAGAGCCAGCCCCAGACTCGGTTCGCGATCACGCGTGCCGTGAGCGGATTCGCTTCACTCGCAATCCACTCGGCCAGTTCGCGCCGGCCGCTCTCCCCCGCCGGTATCGTCGGCGCTGGACCGATCGTCGCCACTTGGAGAAAGCCCCGCGGCACCTTGGCGCCAAGACTCCGCGCGTTGCCGCGTATCCGGATTTCGGTGTCGCTGATCTCTCCCGTCGCCTCACGCACGCTCATCGCTTGGGCACGCTTCGGCGCCGCGGCGACCAGCTTGCGCAATTCCGCCTCCAGCCGCTTCAGCTCTGCGGTGTTTTTCCGCGCGTCCGGAGTCTCGGCGCTCGCCACCAGCGGCGCCGCGCCTTCCGCGCGAGCCTCGACCGGAATCAGCTGCAGGGCGTCGACGATCACATAACCGTTGGTTCCTTCATTCGAGACCAGCACGTAGCCCGCTCCATCCTTCTCGAAGCGGAACTGCCCGAGGCTCACGAAATGGCCCGCGATGGGAGGCACCTGGCGCTCGTTGACGATGACGGTGTCCTCGCCGTCCGCGTGAAGAATTGTCACCGGCACATTCGTCGCACGATTGGCCTGCGCGGTGTAGGCGAAGCGCACCTCGTAGCGGCCCGATTGCGGCAACGCCGGTGTAAACGTCACTGTGCGCCCGCCCTTTTCCTCGTTGTTGTCGGTGAGATAGCCCGTGCCAATATACGGCCCCACGGTAGTCGAAGTCCCCCAGCCGCCCACAATCTTCGCCTTCTTATCATCGATCGCCACTCCCGGCAGCGTCTCGATCGCGACGCTCTTTCCCGCCGCGGCCGGCCGATTCGTCGTCGCGCGCAACTTCGCAATACTCTGCTCCATCGCGGCAATTTTCGCGTCGTGCGTTGCGGCCGCCTCTTCACTCGCGCCGTCCATCGGCAACGCCGCCTCGACCCATTTCGCGACGTTGTCCGTGTAGTTCGCGAGGGTGTGCGTGCTGCGCAAGATGCCCGCGAGCGCGTAGTAATCTTTCGCCGGGATCGGATCGAATTTGTGATCATGACACCGCGCGCAGCCAATCGTCATTCCGAGAAAACCTTTTCCCAGCGTGTCGAGTTGCTCATCCACAATGTCCATGCGGAGCGCGTCCTTCGCCTGCTCCTCGTAATTGGTCGGCCCGAGCGCGAGAAATGCCGTCGCAGTGATCTGTCGCGCCCGCTGCTCCGCCGTCGCGGCCGGCAGCAAGTCGCCCGCGAGCTGCTCTCGGATGAACTGGTTGAACGGCAGATCGCGGTTGAACGCATCGATCACGTAGTCGCGGTAACGCCACGCATCCTTGAACAACAACGTGCGCCCGCCGCCGCTCGACTCGGCGAAGCGCGCGACATCCAACCAGTGGCGCCCCCAGCGTTCGCCAAAATGCGGCGACGCCAGCAGCCCATCGACCACGCGCGCCATGGCGTCCGGCCGCGTATCGCGCTCAAACGCGGCCAACTCTTGCGGCGTTGGCGGCAGCCCCGTGAGGTCGAACGACAGCCGCCGCAACAGCGCCGCGCGCTCCGCATCGGGCGCCGGCTGCA
>JANPIT010000647.1:0-3264 GCA_031425115.1 Opitutaceae bacterium
CCGAGCGCATCGACTCGGTCTACCTGATGGGCGATGTTGCCCTGTTGAACAACCGGCTGCGGGTCCTGACTGGCGTGCGTTACGAGCGGACGACGGACGACGGTCGCACCGTGCTGCAGGATAATCAGGCGCAATATCAGCGTAATCCCACCACCGGCGCGCTGCTGCTCACCGCCCTGAACCGACCGATTCCGATCACGACCGACGGCATCGAGATCGACAAATTGGTCTACAAGAAACTCGGCGCGCGCGTGCAGCAGGAATACGGCGATTATTATCCGAGCCTCAACGCGAGCTACAATATCACGCCGAACGTCATCAGCCGGCTGGGCGTCGCGCGCACGCTGGGCCGCCCGGACTTCGGCAACATCATGGGCGCGACCAACGTCAACCAGGTCGATTTCACGCCGGACAGCAACGCGTCGGGTTCGGCGCTTGGCACCATCACGACGAAGAATCCCGCGTTGATTCCGTGGACGGCGAACAGCCTCGATCTGCGTCTGGAATATTACTCGCCGAACGGCGGCGAACTCTCGACCGGTTTTTTCCGCAAGCAGATCAAGAACTTCTTCGCCACGCGGAATTTCCTGGCGACGGCTGAGTTCCTGGAGTCGATCGGGCTCAGCGAGGAATTCGTCGATTATCAGGTGAACGCTCCCGGTAATATTGACGGCATCGCGCACATCAACGGCTGGGAGTTCAACGTGAGTCAGCCGCTCTCGTTTTTCACGCGCTCGGCGTTTGCCAAACCGTTTCGGGTTTTCGCCAACGCGACCCTGGTGCGCAACAAGGGGCCGGCGGAGGCGGATTTCCGCGGCTTCACTCCGAAGTTAATCAATTGGGGTTTCGCCTACAACAAGCACCCCATCGCCTTCAACGGCCGCTGGACGCTCGTGGGCAAGAAGCGGGTAGGCACGGTGGCGGCGGCCAATCTCGGCGCCGCTGGCTGGAACTATCAGCAGGAGCGACTGCGCTTCGACGCATCGATCGATTACCGCCTGAGTCGGAACTATGCGCTCTACGCGGCCGGCCGGAATATTTTCAACGATCGCGACCAGAACGAATCCTACGCGATCGGCAGCCCCCGCTACGTGAAATACTCGGCCGAGGGCGAATACGGCGTCACGTTCCAGATTGGCGTGAAGGGAAATTTCTGAGGCGAATGGTTCGCGGTGGAGCGCGTTGTCCCTAACGCGCTTTCGTCGGACGTAGCGGAACGGCTTTCGGTTCCGGCGGGGTCGGAAGCGGAGGTTTCGAGGTCGCCTAGCTCACCGCTCCATTCCCGATCCAGTCTTTTGCCGCGGCAAGATCCTGCGAGGTGAGGGCGTGGCTGGCGGGGATGGATAGCACTTTCGTTTCAGCACCTCCCGCCCGGAAGAGAGCCGCGAGCCGCTCGGGATGATCGGAGGGCACCAGTGGATCGGTGGAGCCATTACAGAGGAGGACTCGTTTGCCGGTCAACGAGCCGGCAGCGGGGGGTTGATCGAGCACGAGCATCGAGCGCAGCAGGATCGCGGCGCCCAGGGTCTCGGGCCGCAGGAGGAGAAGCGTGCCAGCGATATTGGCGCCGTTGGAAAAGCCGACCGCGGTCAGGCGTTGCGCGTCGAGTTTGTAGTGGGCCGTGGCCGCGATGACGAAGTCCGCGAGCGCCTGCGTGCGGCGCGTGATCTCCTTTGGGTCGAAAACACCCTCAGCGAGCCGGGCGAAAAACCGCAGCGCACCGCCTTCGCTGACATCACCGCGCGGACTGAGCAGAGGGGCGCCGGGCGAAATCGCGCGACCGAGGCGCAACAAGTCGTTCTCGTTGCCACCCGTGCCGTGCAAGAGCAGGAGTGGCGCCGCGGTCGGATCTGTGCCCGGCTCGAAAAGATGGTGATACGTAAAGTGGGCCATTAAGCGTCGCGGCATCGGTGCCGGGAGAGACGACGCGCGCAATGAAAGGGTGCGCGGCGCTTTCGCAAGTGGCTCGAGGTGGAGCGGCTTGACCTCAAGCCGCTGTTCGAAGTGCGGAGCGAACGGCCTCCGGTTCTCGTTTCCGAAGCGAGGCGCTTCCGCGCCCGAACGGCTTGGGGTCAAGTTTACCCGCCTCTGGCGGCGCCGAAGGCGACCAGGGCCGTTCCACCTTCAGTCTACTTCGCGTCGATCTTGTTGATGCGCGCCAAATGCCGGCCGCCCTCGAATTCCGTAGCGAGCCAAGTGCGCACAATCGCCAACGCCTCGGCTTCTGTGACGGTTCGCTGGCCGAGCGAGAGCACGTTGCCGTCGTTGTGCGAACGGTTCCAAGTCGCGAGTTGCTCGTTCCAGCACACGCCGCAACGGACGCCCCGCACGCGGTTCGCCACGATCGCTTCGCCGTTGCCGGAGCCGCCGAGCACGATCCCGCGCTCGAACTCGCCGCGGGCGACGGCTTCGGCCGCGGGACGCACAAAGTCCGGATAATCGCAGGCCGCGTCGGAATACGTGCCGAAATCGCGCACCGTGTGGCCTTCGGCCAGCAACATGGCCTTGATGGCTTCTTTATAGAGAAAGCCGGCGTGGTCGGAGCCGAGGGCGATGGAGAACGAGCGGGACATGGGAAGTCGGGAGGGCGAAAGCTAGGGAAACACCGGCGGATAGAGGGTGTCGTTATTCCGGCCAGGCATTTTTTCGGCAAACAAATTTCCCGACATGACAACCAGACTCCCCCTCCTTTCCCTCGCGTTGCTGGCGCTCGGCATCTTCGGTGCCGGCTGCTCCACGGTCGACTCCCGGATCGATAAGAATCGCGCCGCTTTCAACACCTGGCCTCCTGCGGTCCAAGACAAGGTGGTCGTGGGCCAGATCGATATTGGCTTCACGGCCGACCAAGTGCGGGTGGCCTTGGGCGAACCGGACCGCATCTGGACGCGGACGACGGCGGATGGAACGTCGCAGGTCTGGAGCTATCGCGACCGCAAACCCCGCTTCAGTTTTGGCGTGGGCGTGGGGATGGGTTCATCCGGCCATCGCGGGGGATCGTTCGGCGGCGTGGGAATCGGCACGGGCACGGGCTATGGAGACGACGAGAAACTGGGTGTCGTGCTCGACGCTAGCGGGCGAGTGTCGTCCATCGAGACGCGCGAGCGCGTGAAGTAGGATTTGTTTCCGGGGTAGGGCGAGTCGTCCCCCCCCCGCCCGGTATCCCCAGAAACCCGACCGCGCCGCGGGGGCGCCACCCCCAACCACCGGCGGGGCGATATTACATACAGCACCCACACCACCGCCCCGGTAACCCCGAGAATTAAA
>JANPIT010000648.1:0-6596 GCA_031425115.1 Opitutaceae bacterium
GGCGAGGTGGACGCGCGAGGTGCGGAACAGCTCGATCATCGTGTGGATCGGCGTCTTCAGCGTGAAGGTCAGCGGGGGACGGATCAGCGGCTCGAAGGAGGCGTCGGTGCCGAGCGCGAGCGTTTGCCAGAGCCATTCGCGCACGAGCACGATGCCCTTGATATCGTCCACCGAGCCGGAGCACACGGGGAAGCGGCTGAACCCGGCGGTCTGCGCGACGCGGAGATTTTCCGCGAGGGGCTTGTCGAGCCAGAGCGCAACAATCTGGTCGCGGGGGCGCATCGCGTGCTGGGCGGTGACGGTGCGCAGGCGCACCGCGCGGACCATGATGCGGTTGATCAGCGCATCGCCCGGATGCGTGTGGCGCGCCTGGCTGAAAACATATTCCAGCTCTTCGGAACTAAAGGCGTGTTCACCCTCGCTGGCGGGTTCGAGGCCGCAGAGTTTTAGGAAGCGATTCGCGGCGCCGTTCAGGAGCCAGATGAACGGGAAGAAAATCCAATAGAAGATCAGCAGCGGCGCGGCGGCGTTGATCGAGACGGCCTTGGGGCGCTGGATCGCGAGGGACTTAGGCGCGAGCTCACCGAGGACGATGTGGAAAAACGTGATGAACGAGAACGCGACCGCGAAGGAGATCGAGGAAATCGCTTGCGGATCGGTGATCCCGAAACGGGTGAGCAGCGGCTCCAGGCGGTGAGCGATGATGGGCTCGCCGAGCCAGCCGAGTCCGAGGCTCGCGAGGGTGATGCCGAGTTGGGTGGCGGAGAGCGCAGCGTCGAGATGCTCGGTGGCGCGGATGGCGAATTTCACGCGCCAGCCGCCGGTTTTCGCCATGGGGCGGAGCTGACTCGTGCGGACCTTGACGAGCGCGAATTCCGCCGCGACAAAAAACCCGTTCGCCAACACGAGGAAAAAGATCAGGAAAAACTCGAGGGCGATTTTGAGAGCTTCAGGCATGCGTTACCGCCTCGGATGGCGGGACCAAAGGTAACGCATGCTGCGCTTTGAGGAACCGGGGACAAACGATTTCGAACGGAGCTGAGATCCTGGCGGAAATCAATAGTTGGGAGAGCGTAGCGGCGTGAGCGTCACCGGCCCCAAAAGTCCCGACGGCGTCAGCTCCCATCCGGAGGCATCGAAGGGCCGGTAGTTGATGTTCACGAAATTGATTTCGCGCATGATCTTCCAGGGTGCCTTCTGCTGATCCATGTAACGGATACGGTTCGCCGCGAGATTGGTGACGTCGAGTTCGAGCACGTTGGGGCCGGGCCGGAGAAATTCGCCGACGCGCACGCGCAGGGGAATGCTCCAGAGTGTGCCGACGTCCTGGCCGTTGAGCCGCACCCGCGCGCTCTCGCGCACGTCGCCAAGATCAAGCAACCAGTCGTCGGCTTTCGCGGCGGGCGCGTCGAACTCGAGTTTATAGCGCGCGGTCCCGCCGAAACGTTTGGCCTCCTCGCCGCCGAGATCGGTCCAGGATTTCAGCTCCGTCGTCGTCAGTGCCGGCGGCAGTTCGGGTCCACCGTGCGTGAACGCGATCGACCAGGAGCCGGTGAGCGCGATGGCTTCGCCGGCGGGCTGGCGGTAGGGCCAGGGCTTGGCCGGCGCGCTGATTGCCTCGGATGCCGTCGCGACAAGCAGCAGCGATTCGCCGGGGGCGAGCTGCAGGCGGCCTTTCGCCGCGGAGCCGGCGCGGCCCGTCAAAGGATCGAGGATACGCACGGCGGTTGCTTTCGTGTTTAATGCGACTTGGCCGTCGAAGGGCTTGGACGTGAGATTGGCGACAAAATAACTGTGCCCGTTCAATTCGTTGGCGCGGCGGATGAAGCTGAGCCCGGCGTCAGCCAACGCTTCGCGGCGAGCATATGACGGCAGCACGGCGAGGAGGTCAGCGTTAACGACGGCGCGGTCGCCGAGCTTGGTGAGAGCCGACTTGAACTCCGCGCGGCGCGCTTCGAGCCGGCCGTAACCGGGGACGTCTTCGGGGAGTTTCTCGAAGATCACTTTCGCGCCGGCGCGGGCGAGATCACCGAGTTTTTGCAGCGTGGCCACCGGCATGCGGCGCGTGGCGGGAACGACGATCACGCTGTAACGCGAGCCAGGCGTTGCGAGGGCGCCGGCTTCGACTTTGGTCTGCTGCAGCAGCGCGTCGGAGATATAGTCGAAGCAGTAACCCTGCTCCATGAGCTGGGCGGCGATTTTACCGACTGGCTGCTCCGTGAGCCATTTCACATCGTGCACACCGAGCATTTTCATGAGGCCGTCGGCGTTGTCCCAGACATCGGCAAGCGGCCAATAAAGGAGGATGTCGTTGTCGGGCTTGCCGGATTGGAGCACGGATTGCACGCGCGCGATGTAGCGGTTGAGCGCACCGAAATCTTCCCACCAGGTGTTGTTCGGTTGAAACTGAGTGGAGGCGTAGAATAGCCAGCCGGGCCACGGCGCATCCTGAGGCGAGAAGACCGTGCCGTGGTAGAAAATGTGGTTAACGCCGTCGGCGAGGATGCGGTCCAGCTCCGGCTTCACGTAAGCGAGCGATTCCTTCCAGTGATCGCGCAGCCACGTCGCGCTCTCGCTCGAGGTATATTTGTGACCGGTGACGTGCGCGGCGGACGACGCCATGCGGACGACGAGCGGCTCGGGGAGATCTTGCTCGTTGCCGGTGCGGATCTCGTCGCGGTTGCGACGCAAACCGGGAATGGGAAACGGGGTGGAGCCGAAGATTTCCGTCTCCGCGATATCGACCGTCGCGTAGAGATCGAAGACGTTGGCGGGCGCGCCGTGCGATTGGTTGCGCACGAGAAAACCTTTCTCGTGTGACCACTCGACCCACGTGCGCAGGTAATCCAAGTGGAGTTTCGCGAGCGTGTCGCGGTAGTCGCTCTTTACGCGGGCGAGTGTGTCGCGGTCGATCGTCGTAACGTCGGAAGCGTTGCGCGTCGTGAGTTCGACGGCGAATTGCTGCACGTCGTAGCCGTGCATCGCGCGAAAAACTTCCGGCAGCTGGGCGGTCCAGCTCGCATTAAAATATTCGAACGAGTCGTGAAACTGGCTGCGGATGAGGTCGCGGGGGAATTGCGCGAACGCCTGATCAAACGGCGCGAGGTAGCGCTTCAGCGCGTCGGTCGAGTAAGGGTCGACGACGAGGCCTTCGTTGCCCGGCGCGGCGCGCTTCACCATCATCTTCGACGGCTCGCCGGTGAGTTTGCCGTCTTTGAGAATCACGCGCTGTAGGGCGTTGGCTTCGTCGATCCAGGGGCCACCGAAGGGCCAGCCGGTGCCGGTCGCCATATCGACGCCGAGTCCGAGACGCTTCGCCTCGCGTCCGGTGTGCTCGAGCATCTCCATCCACTTCGGCGTGAGGAAATCGATGTAACGCGCCTCGGAGCCTTTCGCGCCGTAGATCGGGGTGATCTCGACGCCGCCGATCCCGGCGGCGGCGAGTTTCTCCAGCTGATAAGTGAGGCTGGCCTTGTCGACGGCACTGCCGGGCCACCACCAGCGAGTCCAGGGTTTGGCTTCGCGCATGAGTGCGGGCCAACCCGGTTCGGGCGCGGTGGTCTGGGCGCGCGAGAGAAGGGCGAAGCTGAGCGCGGCAAACGCGAGCAGCAGGAGGCGAGGGGTGCGCATTGGTTGTAGCAAACTGGGCGCGAGGGGCGGCGCGACAACGAAGCGGCGAGCCGGACAGTCTGGGGTGAAACCCTGTCGAGACGTGAATAAGCAGGAAACCATGGAGCCAGGAAAAATGCGGACGAGGAATTCCGAGGCCCGAAAACCGCGAAGGATTTTCGTGGTTTCATGGTTTCCTGCTTAAACTTCGGCTCCTCGCGGGCACAAAAAAGCCCCCGGCGCGGGGCCGGGGGCTTGGAGAGAATCGAGGGCGCGTTTGACCGGCGCGTTACTTCTTCGCGGGCATGGCCGGCTGGGCGGGCGCCGGAGCGGCGGGAGCCGTGGCGGCGACGATGTCGATCAAGTCGACCTCGAAGATTAGCGTGGAGCTCGGCGGAATGCCGGGGCGGCCATCATCGCCGTAGGCGAGGTGCGGGGGAACGTAGAGTTTGATTTTGCCGCCCTTGTTCACCTTCTGAATGCCCTCGGTCCAGCCGGGGATCACTTCATCGAGTTTGAAATCGATGGGCTGGCCGCGTTGCACGGAGCTGTCGAAAACCGCACCGTCGATCAAGGTGCCGTGGTAGTGGACCTTCACGGTGTCGGTCGACTTCGGAGCTGCGCCCGTCCCTTGCTTGACGATCTCGTAGCGGAGGCCGCTGGGCAGTTCGACGACGGCCTTGTTTTCCTTCAGCTTGGTGAAGTAGGCGAGGTTGGTCGCGGTGTTCTTGTCCTTCATCTTGGCCATGCTGGCGCTCGTCTTCTTCTGCATGAACTCGTCCATCTTGGGCCCGATTTTCTCGAGCTCGTAGGGCGACTCTTTGCCGGCCGCGGCGTTGAGCAGGCCCTTCACGAAAATATCGAGGTCGGCCTTGCTCAGATCGAGCTCGGTGAGACCGACACGCTTGCCGACGAACCAGCCGAACTCCTCGATCAGCTGAGCATCGGTGAATTGAGGCGCGGCGGGAGCGGCGGCGGCCGCCGGTGGGGGCGTGGCGGGCGAGACACCGGGAACGGTGAGTTTAGGCTCCTGCGCGCGCGCGACGGTGAGGCCGAGTGCGAGCAGGCTGAGCGTGGCAAGAGACTTCAATTTCATTCGTGGATATGGGACGTGGCTAAAGTAACGGCGAGGATGCGTTTGTGCCGTGAAAGTTTCCACCAGTGCCATTCGCCCTCGTGGAAAGCAATCCCGATCTCCCCGCTTGTATCGGGGGTGGCAATGCTCCATCACGACCGTCCGCAAAATGAATCCTGACCAATTTTGGACGACGCAGGATGGCCAAATCCTCACCGTAAAGAACAAGGACGAGCGCACCGTCACGCTGACCCTCGGTTTTTGGCCCCGGAATCCGGCCGAGTTTGATTTTCTCAAGGCCAACGTGGCCGCTCTCAAGTTCACCGAGCGCAGCTCCTGGGCGCGGGTGGGCATCGAGATGCTGACGCACGGCCAGCCGCACTTGGAGGGCAATCGGTTCGAGCTGGAGGCGGAGGCTTTCATCTATGACGCCAGCTTCCCGAACGCCGCGTATTGGAAGAAGCTGATGCGGGTGGGTTCGCCGGTGGGCCGGCTGTATTACGCGCCCGTCGCGGCGAAGCTTTCGACCGGCGAGATATGGGCGGCGATCAAGGAGAACCGGATCAAGCTGCCGAATACGATCAGCATCGATTCTCTCGGCCGCGTGTTCCTCACACCGCACCAGGTGAGCTACACCCTCAGTCAGCGGCTGGTGCGCGCGGATTTTGAGCGGATCATCAGCGGCGTGGCGGGCCGCGGCTTTCTCGATCGCGTGCAGATCCGGCATGAGGCCGCGCCTCTCACGATTTTGCCGCGTTGCGGCATCCTCACGAGCTGCTCGATGTATCTGAAGGAGCACTTCGTGGTCCTCAACCAGGGCGCAGGAAACTTCGGTATTCACACGAGCGCGGTGCTCCTCGACCCGATCAAGACTTTCGGCACGAACATCATGCTCGAGATTTACAACACCGGCGACCAGCCGGTGGTGAATCCCCTGGTGTCGGTCGAAGTGTTTCGCGCCCCCGAGGCGAGCGACCCCGAGTTCAAGGCGCTCGCCAGGCGGCGCACGCGGTTGCTCGCGACCGCGAGTGAGCTCTACAAATGCCTCGACGAAAATCCCGTGCGGGAAAACGGCGAGGCCAAGCCGCGCACGAAGATCACGGTCAAAGGCCAGAGCGCCACCGTCGAGAACCACGCTTTCTACCTGAAACCGGGCGACGACGTGAAGAAGGCGCTGGGGGCGAGCGGCGGCTCCTGCGGCCACCGCACCATGATTCAGGCGCTCGATGCCGCGCCGGAAAACGCCGACTCGCTTGTGCTCGATTATTTTCCGTCGCTGCTCGAGCAGATCGAGTTGGTCACCCGCATCGGGGGCGACGTGAAGTTGAAGCGAATCATCTTCCGCAAGGCTTCGCGCAACCACGGCTACTTCCTCTCGAGCAATGCCCACGCGCGGCTCGATACGTTCTCGGCCATCGGCGTGCAGATTTATTGGTATGATGAGCTGACGAAGGATCTCTACCTGCACAGCTACAAAAAGGGGCACGGCTTTTTCGTGCGCGAGGAAATCGCCCGCAAATTCCAGGAGTCGACGATCCTCGCGTTTTACGGCTCGGCCTTCGGCCTCGAGCAGGCGGACACCGAGCGGATCTCGTCGCTCGTCGACAAGCTCACGACCTTCATCGGCCACAATCTTGGCGTCCTCACCGGCGGTGGTGGTGGCGTCATGCGATTGGCGACCGACCAGGCGCGGAGCAAGGGTGCGTTGACCGGCGCGTGCTTCCTCGAACTCGAGGCTCAGCCGCCGGAGCTCGGTGTCGATTTTTTCAATACGTTTCAGGAGTCGTCGCGGCACTTCCGGCAAAAGTGGTTCGAAGCGGCGGATTTTTGCATCTTCAACGTCGGCGGCGTCGGCACCCTGGAGGAAGTCGGCATCGAGATGTGCAATCTCAAGCTCGGGATCCGGCCGCGC
>JANPIT010000649.1:0-7909 GCA_031425115.1 Opitutaceae bacterium
GAATCCTGCCGTGTTGAAAGCGATGATCACGGTGCCTGTGTGATTTTTGCGCGTCAGCCGCCTTTTGCTTTGTCATTGTTCAATCCGCTTTGAATGACCGTCACCCTCGATTCGACCCCATGAAATTCCGCTCTCTTCTCACCGCCGCCTCGTTGCTTGCTTCGCCGGTTTTCCTCTGTGGCGCCGATCAGGCGCGCTGGTTCAAAGGCAATCTGCACACGCATTCGCTCTGGAGCGATGGCGACGACTACCCCGAGATGATCGCCGACTGGTATAAGCGGCAGGGTTACCATTTTCTCGCGATCTCGGATCACAACAAGATGCAGGAGGGCACGGTCTGGTTTGAATTGAAGCAGCCGGTGTCGCTTAAAGGCGAAGTGGTGCAGCGCGGCGGCGGTGCGGTCCTGCAGAAATACCGGGAGCGTTTCGGAGCGGATTGGGTGGAGCTGCGCGAGAGCGGTGGGAAACGCGAGGTGCGGCTCAAACCGATCGCGGAGTATCGCGTGCTGCTGGAAGAGCCGGGCAAGTTTTTGATGATTCCCAGCGAGGAGATCACGTCGAGTTGGACCAAGCCGAAGACCGAGACTGAGCCGGAGCGCACCGGTCCCGTGCACATCAACGTTACCAATCCGCGCGATCTAGTTCCCCCTCACAACGCGGACAACGCTCTGGAGGTCATGCGCCGGGTATTGGAGAACGTCGCGGCGCAGCGCGCAAAAACGGGCCAACCGATGTTCGCTCATCTCAATCATCCCAATTTCCGCTGGGGCATTACGGTGGAGGAGATGATGAAGGTGGAGTTGGAGAAATTCTTCGAGGTCTACAACGGGCATCCCGGCGTCGAGAACGCGGGCGATGCGACGCGGCTCAGCATGGACGCCATGTGGGACGCGATGCTCACGTTTCGGCTGACCGAGTTGAAACTCGGCATCGTCTACGGCGTAGGCGTGGACGACTCGCATCATTACCACGATATCAAGCTCGGCAAAAGCAACTCGGGTCGTGGTTGGGTGATGGTCCGCGCGAAGCAGCTCACCCCGGAGTCGATCGTGCTCGCGATGGAGGCGGGCGATTTTTACGCGAGCTCGGGCGTCACGCTGAGCGACGTGAAGAGCGACGCGAAGCGGCTCTCGATCGCCATCCAAACTGAGCCAGGCGTCACCTATACCACGCAGTTCATCGGCACACGCAAAGGCTTCGATTCCGCGAGCGAGCTGATGACGCCGCCGGCCACCGAGAAACAGCCGCGCCGCACGCTGCCGCATCGCCGCTACAGCAAAGACGTTGGCGCCGTGTTGGCCGAGGTGAAGGGCGCGACGGCGAGTTACACCTTCAAGGGCGACGAGATCTAAGTGCGGGCAAAGTTGATTTCCTCGAAGACGAAAGCTCTCGGCAGCGTGGCGGGAGAGGTCGAGACGGCGTGGATCCAGCCGGTGATCGTCGCGACGCCGTAGGGCGGGGCGGGTTTGACGCGCGCGAGTGCGTCGGAAAAAATCTAGGGTTGTTCTACGACGAGGAGGGGGCTCACTGAAGGGTTACTACCGTTGATCCCTCCGATGCGAAACCTCTCACTCTTCCGCGCTCGATTCCATTCACTCGCTCTCGGCGTCGGCCTGCTGGCTGTGGCCGGCACCAGTTCGGCCCAGACCGCGCCGGTTCCGCCGCCGACTAAACCGGCTGCGGAAGAACTGATCACCCTCTCGCCATTCGTGGTGGCGGAAGGTGAGTCCGGCTGGTCGACCAACAGCACGCTCTCCGCCACTCGCACGCGCCAGGAGTTGAAGGATGTGCCGGTGAACATCGACGCCATCACGGCCGATTTCATGGAGGACCTTGGGCTGTTCACGGCGGATGAGGTGACCAAGTTCGTGGCCAATGTCTACGCGGCGCCGCCAATGGAAAACGACGCGGGCAGCGACAATTTCTCGTTCCGCGGCCTCTCGCAGCGATTCAATGTTTCGCGAAACTACTTTCGTTGGTATGTCCCGAGCGACACTTACAACGTAGAGCGGATCGATTTCGGCAAGGGCTCCAACTCGCTGATCTTTGGCGATGTCGAGCCGGGTGGACAGGGCTCCGTCTTCACCAAGCGCGCGCAGTTCCGCAATCATGGCAACGTGCTCGCCCAATTCGGCAGCGAGAACGCTTATCGCGTGCAGTTCGACGTGAACCGCAAACTCACGAAGACCCTCGCGGTGCGGCTCAACGTTGTCCGCCGGGCCGAGAAGACGTTTCAAGATTTCTCCGCTTACAAGTTCGACGGCCAGCACGCGGCGCTGACCTGGCGGCCTTTCAAGAACACGGAGATCCGCATCGAGGCGGAGAAAGGCGAGATTCACAACCAGCGCGGTTTCGCAGGTGTGCAGGTGCGGGAGTTGTCCGCCCGATCGACCGCCTTCACTGGCACCGGTTGGTGGTATACGTCGGACGACACGAATAACGTTTTTGCGCAAGCCACGCTCCCGGCGGCGGAGCGCAGCACGGCCAATGCCCCGGCCGGCGGTTCGCCCAGCCTCGTCGAGGGCAGCTTCTTCGACGTCACACTGCGCAACGCGACGGGCGCCGTCGTGGGCACGAAGCGGATGAACGGGTATCCGAAAAACTATAACATCCGCGGCACCTTTGATGAACAGGGCCGGCCCTTCGACACTTACTCAATCGCGATCGAGCAGCGCGTCGGCAAGCTGGGCCTCGAAGTCGCCTACAATCACCAGAATCAGATGGGGCTGCGGAACGACAATTTTTTCTCCAGCACCATCAGCTTGGACGTCACCGGCCGCCCCTATGTCGATTCGGTCGGCATCGACTTGAAGCGCTTCGGCAACGACGTGGATGCGTTTCGATTCACCGCGGTCTATCCTTTCGAAATTACGAGTTGGATGAAGCAGTTGGTCGTTGTCACGGGCGACTACCGCGAGGATCTCACCAATAACTACCGCTATTTCCTCTACAATCTTGCCGGCGTGAACGCGGGTCGTGCGCTCAACACCACCACCGACCGCATCCGTTTCCGCGCCTATCTCGATGATCCGCAGTTTTATTCGAAGGCGTTCTTCGAGCAGTTCGAGATTCGGAATCTGCCGACCCGTCCCGATTTTCAACCGGGGCTGTATGCCTTTCAGGCGGCAGGCGCAGGCGATGCGACCGAATACCGGCAGCAATCCGCCACGGCAGTGTCGGCGAGTGGGAGCTATTTCAAAGGGCGCGTCCAAACGATGCTCGGCGTGCGTTGGGACTGGAACAAGACCCTCGATTACGTCGGCCGGCGACTGAAGCCGAACGGCGAGGACATTCCACCGCCGAATCCGGGCGACGCATTGCCCGGCGAGTATGCGCGCAACCCGAATCTCGATCTGGCTAACACCAGTTACACCGGCGGCGTGACGGTGCGGTTGACGAAGGACATCAACGCCTACGGCGTCTACTCCGAGTCCTTTCGATTTCAGGATGCGCGCACCTTCGACCGCAAGCCGTTCGGGCCGATCGTGGGAGTGACGAAGGAAATTGGTCTCAAAGGTGATCTGGGCACCCGCGGCTCATTCAACCTCGGCGTGTTTCACATCGACCGGCAGAATGTGGAATTTCGCTGGACCCCGTCGACCTTCAGCGCGGGCGACGTGGAAGAGCTTTTCAATCCCAACGGGCTCGCCGAAAGCGATCCGCGTTATTTCCAGCCGTGGACTGACGTGAACCAATACCGTGATGTCGTTTCGACCGAGACGTCGAAGGGCTTCGATCTCACGTTCATGTTCCGTCCGCTCAAGGGGCTGCAGACGCGCTTCACGCTGGGCAAAGCCGATGTGCTCACGCGCCCGGATTTCTCGACTTTTCGGGCGCTGTTTGACGCGGCGGTCGCTCGCGGTAACGAGTCGCCGGCGTTGATCGCAGAGGCGCGCGACGTGCTCGCGCAGAGCGATCTCGCGGACAAGCCGACGGGCGCACGCGCCGCGCCATGGTCGTATAGCTGGATCATCGATTATGGTTTTCCGCGCGAGTCGTGGCAGCCGCTGCGCGGAGTTCGCCTCGGCGCCAACGGCAATTGGCGAGACAACTACCTCCTCGCGATCATCGGCGGCCGCTCAATTATCGGCGGCCAACAGCACCTGGTGAATGCTTATGTGATGCGCGACCAAAAGATCTTTAACCAGCAGGTCCGTTTCCGTCTCGGCGTGAAAAATATCGTCGATCTCGAGAACAGCACGACGCGGCGCGTGGGCACGACGACGTTAAGCGACGGCGCGGTGCGGTATCGCCTCAGCTACGTGATGCCGCCGCAATGGGATCTCACGGCGACCGTAAAGTTCTGAGTGGGACGCGCACATGGCCACGTATTCTTCGAACGATCGATCGGCAGCGGAACGCGTGGTTTCCGCTGCACGCCGATTTTGCCGGCTCGCGTTATTGGCCGTGAGCGCCGTCGCCTCGAATGCGGCCGAGCGGGAGATCCCCGCTGACCTCCGGTCGTTTTTCACGCCGCCACCGGATTTCGTCGGCCAGTTGGGCAGCTATGCATCGCCCCTGAAGTTCGCCGATGGCCGGGCGGTGACGTCGGCCGCGCAGTGGCCGGCTCGACGAAAGGAGATTTTAGATTACTGGCATCAACAGATGGGGGAGTGGCCCGCGTTGCTCGCGCGGCCGAAGGTCACCCTGTCGGAACGACACGAGCGTGGCGGAGGCGTGACGCAGCATCGCTTGGAGATCGAGGTCGCGGCGGGGGCGATGCAGCACGGCTACTTGCTCGTGCCGGAGGGCGCCGCCGGGACCAAACGCCCCGCGGTGCTCGTGGTATTTTACGCGCCTGAGGTGAGCGTAGGCTATGATGGACCGCGACCACTCGAGGGACAGGCGAAGAAGATGCTCACGACGGGCGAGCGGGGAGCGGAGCGGGATTTTGCGCTACAGCTGGCGCGGCGCGGGTTTGTCACGCTCGCGATCGGCACGCCCGGCGACAACGCGTATCAGCCCGCCCAGCACGGCACGAAGCTCCAGCCGCTGAGCCTGCTCGCCTACATTGCGGCCAATTGTCACACCGTGCTGGCGCAGCGCCCGGAAGTTGATGCGACGCGGATTGGCGTGATGGGTCACTCTTATGGCGGCAAATGGGCGATGGCGGCGTCCTGTCTCTACGATAAGTTCGCCTGCGCGGTGTGGTCCGATGGCGGCGTGGTGTTCGATGAGGCGCGCACCGCAGTGAATTACTGGGAGCCGTGGTATCTCGGCCTTGATCCGCTGGTGCGCCGGCCAAAAAACGGACTGATCACCGCCGACAATCCGCGCACGGGTGCCTACAAAGCGATTTTCGAGAGCGGGCACGATTTGCACGAGCTGCATGCGTTGATGGCGCCGCGGCCGTTTCTGGTGTCCGGCGGATCGGAAGACGGACCGGCGCGCTGGGTGCCGTTGAATCACGCGGTTGCGGTGAATCGATTGCTCGGGCACGAGAACCGGGTGGCGATGACGAACCGCGAAAAGCATTCGCCGAATCCGGAGTCGAACGCGCAGGCGTTTAGGTTTCTCGAACATTTTCTGGGGCCAGTGAAGTAGTTTGCATCGCGGATCGATCCCCAAATTTTTTGCCGCAAAAACGCGCAAAGACTGGAGGGCGATTGAGGCTCTCGCAGAGCCTATAGGCGCTCGGGCGATGCAAGCACCCGGGGCCCGCGCGCTTGCGCCGCGTCACGGGTCCAGCCATACCTCTTGCGAATGATCACCACGCGCGCGCGCGGACTCGCCAACCTCCATGCCGGAGCGACGACCCTCGGCGTGGCAGTTTTTTTCTGGGTCTACGCGGAATTCATCATGCGCTTCGTGCCCGTGGTGCGCTTGAGCCGGGAGGTGAATTTGCTGCCGTATTTTCTGTGTGTCGTGGCGGGCATGATCCTCTCGGCGCGCGATCTCACGCGGCTGGCGGCGCGGTTTCACCTGCCGGATCCAGGCCTCGCGTTGGGTCTCGCGGCGAAGCAAACCGGGCTGATGGCGGTGCTGATTTTCACCATGATGTTTGCGACGCAGGATCGCAGCATCAGTCGCCTCTTTCTGGGCACATTCCTTCTCTGGTGCTGGCTCGGCCTCACGTTCCTCAACGCCTCACTGCCACGCATGCTCGCGCGGTTGGTTTTCCAACGCGGTCATCACCTGCCGACACTTTTCATCGGGCGGGTGAGTTCATTTGGGCAACTGAACGACTGGCTCGCGCACAAGGAGCCGCTCGGGATTCATCCGGTCGGCCTGCTGTCGGACGATGCGGACGCCGCCGGGTCCGCGTCGCCCTTTGTGCCGAGACTCGGGGCTCTGGGAGATTTGCCGCGCGTGTTGGCGGAGCGACCGGTGGGCCAGGTCGTGTTGCTCGGTTTGCCGGCGACGGATGCGGAGGCGCGCGCCGTGATCGAGATTTGTCAGGAGCACGGCTGCCGCCTGCTGATTCACAACAATCTCGCGGAGCGTTACACGCACCCACTCGTGCCGACGCTCGAGGAAGGGCGGCATTTCTACACGCTGCAGGAAGAGCCGCTGGAAGATCCGCTCAACCGGCTGATCAAACGCCTCTACGACGTGATGCTCGCATTGCCCGTCGTGATCTTCTTGCTGCCGCCGCTCTGCGCCTGGGTGTGGCTGATGCAGCGATCGCAGGCCCCCGGGCCGCTCCTGCATGTGCGCGAGCGACGTGGCCAGCGCGGCAAAATTTTTCGCATGCTGAAGTTTCGTTCCATGCGCGTCGCGCCCGATGATGCCGAAACGGAATCCCGTCAGGCGCGCGCGGAAGACGAGCGGATTTTTCCGTTTGGGCGTTTTCTCCGCAGGCACAGTTTCGATGAGTTTCCTCAATTCTGGAACGTGCTGATCGGCGATATGAGCATCGTGGGGCCGCGTCCCTACATGCCCTTGCTCGACGAGGAATTTCGCCAGCAGACGCGCGGCTATCGCACCCGCCACTTGGTGAAGCCGGGCATCACCGGGCTGGCGCAGAGCCTGGGCTTTCGCGGTGAGATTCTAGAATCCGAGATGCTCAGCCGGCGGGTGCACTGGGACGTGCATTACATCACGCACTGGTCCGTGTGGCTGGACATCCAGATTACCGCTCGGACGATGTGGCAGATCGTGCGGCCGCCTCAGACGGCCTACTGAGTGCGGCAACGTCCGGGCCGAGCGCGGAAACCGACGGCCGTGAGCTCGCCGCTGGCGGGTGATTCTGCACCACGCTGTAAAGGAACTGGCGCACGCGGTCTGTCGTGGGCACGTAGTTTTCCTGCGCAAAAAAATGCCCGCCGGGTATGATCTCGGCCTCGAAACGACCGTTCGTATACGCGCCCCAGTCGACGACCTGCGCGCGCGTGACGATCGCATCACTCTCGCCGCCCAGGGCCAGCAGCGGAATTTCCAACGGAGGAGCCGAGACGTGTTGATACGTTTCGTAAACTTCAAGGTCGGCGCGCAGCACCGGGAGCAGCAAGTCGAGAAACTCCGGATGATCTCGGATCTCCGGGGGGATCGCGCCGTAGCGACGCTGCACCTCGCTGAGGAACTCACGCTGCGACATGGAATGCAGGAGCGGGAGATCGGGCCGGTGGTGAGGGGCGCGCACACCAGAAACCACCAGCGCGACAGGCGGACGCAGTCCCATCGCACGCATCGCGCGAGTCAGCTCGAAGACGACCAAACCGCCCAGGCTGTGCCCGCAAAGCGCGTAATCCTCTGTCGCAAACGGCGCGATCAGTTCGACCAGCATCGGGATGATCTGATACATCCGCGTGAGCGGAGTTTCGGAGAGACGATTTTCCCGACCCGGGAGCCGCACCGCCACGATCTCCGCCAGCCCGTCGAGGCGTCCCGCCCACGGATGCCACACGGCGGCCCCACCGCCCGCGAAGGGCAAGCACCACAAGCGAAGCGGCGCGTGCGGGTTAGGCCG
>JANPIT010000650.1:0-6471 GCA_031425115.1 Opitutaceae bacterium
CACGATGTCGAGCCCCGCGCGATTCGGATTTTGGACTTTGCGCAGCGCCGTGATCCACACGCTCGGTGCGAGCTCCTTCATGCCGCGCTGAAACGGCTCGAGCTTCATGACCGCGCTGAATTTCTTGAGTCCCGCCTCGTCCTCAGTCGTCGGGATGACGCCAAAGATCGCATCGCGATGCGCTGCGGTCATGCGCGGGAGATACGGCTTCAGATTTAATTTCAACCGCTCGCGCAATTCCTCGGCGTGCTTGTAGGTCGCGGGCCGGTTGTAGCCGTGATCAACCCACAGCACGGGAATATCGGCTTGGGCCTCCACCGCGAGGTGGAGAATCGCGGACTCGTAGGGCCGGAAGTTCGTCGAGACGATGGCGCGGCCGCCGGCTTGCGCGATCGCCCAGCGCACAATCTCCAACGGAGATTTTTGGCGTAGCTCGGCATTCCAACGGGTGAGTTCGGACGCGGTCATGATAATGGTTGAGAGTTTCGGCAGCGGCGTGGCAGTTTAGGGCGATCCAGCACTCAAAATCCTGCGCCATTCACGGCGCGGACAGTGTTCGTGCTCAATAGCCTAAAGGAATTTTCAGCCATGACACCGAGAATGCTTGAACCTGTTAGCCAATGGGTAAAGTTTAAAAGAAGTCATATTGACTAAAGATGTCATGATTAACTCGAAGCACCTCCTTCCAAGGAATTTAGGCCGGCGCAACGCCTGCCAATTGGCCTGAGCGGTGCTTTGCATCCGTATGGATTCTCTTAGCGAAAAACTCCCAAAAGCCGGCACCGTCTACCTCGTCGGCGCGGGCCCGGGCGACCCGGAACTCCTCACGCTCAAGGCGCATCGGTTGTTACGCGGCGCCGACGCGATTGTGCACGACTATCTCGTCGCGCCCGAAATCCTCACCCTCGCCCACCCCGCGGCAGAGCTCGTATTTGTCGGCAAGAAAGGCGGCGGTTTTTGTTCTCCTCAACGCGACATCGAATCGACCCTCATTCGCCTCGCTCGTGCCGGTAAGAGCGTCGTGCGTCTCAAGGGCGGCGATCCCTTTGTTTTCGGACGTGGCGGCGAGGAGGCCGAGGCGCTCGTGGAGGCCGGCGTGCCGTTTGAAATTGTTCCGGGCGTGACGTCCGCCCTCGCCGCCGCGGCTTATGCCGGCGTGCCACTCACGCATCGCTCGCATGCTTCCGCCGTGGTTTTTCTCACCGGTCACGAAGATCCCAACAAGCCCGACTCCGCGATCCGCTGGGAAGATTACGGCAAGCTCGGCGCGACCCTGTGCATTTACATGGGTATGAAAAATCTGGAGACAATCGTGCGCCGTCTTCAGGCCGGCGGTCTCCCACCCGAGACGCCCGTCGCCGTCGTCCAATCCGCCACCACGGGCGACCATCGCCAACTCCTCTCCACCGCCAGCCGTGTCGCGCTCGAATCCGAGCATACCGGCTTCGGCGCGCCCGCGATCGTCGTGATCGGCCAGGTCGCCGCCCTTGCGGACAAACTCGCTTGGTTCGAAGCCAAGCGCGCGGACGTCGTCGCCTAATGATCCTCGCGCTCCTCGACAACGGCTCCCTTGAGCCCGCCGCGCACCGCAATCTGCGCGCGGTCGCCGCGGCGTTGTCGACGCGGACCGGCACACCCGTGCGCGCCGTGTCGTGGAAACACAGCAACCGCATCGCGGCCGACGCGCTGGACCAGACGCCGGCGTGGACCCTCGAGCCGTTTGTTCGAGAAATAGTAGCGCTCGGCCAGCGCGACTTCATCTTCATCCCGTTTTTTATCAGCGCCCAAGGCGCGATTGGTTCCGCGTTGCGCCGCGACCTCGAGGAACTGCAGCGCACCCTCGGCGGTTTCGAGTTTCAGTTCACCGATGGACTTGCCACGCGCGGCGTCATCCCGACCATCGTCGCCGCCCGTATTCGCGAAACGATCCAAGCTCGCGCCCTGACGAAACCGCCCGTGATCGTCGTCGATCACGGCGGCCCATCCGCTGCCTCGGCGCAGTTGCGCGATGAGCTCACCGCCACGATCGGCCGGGCTTTAGCGGGCGAGAATGGTCCGCTGGCGGCCGCATCGATGGAAGGCGCGCACCCGCCCTTGCTCGCGGAGCAATTGCGCACGCCGGAGTTTGCCCGTCGCGAAGTGATCGTGGCGCCGCTGTTCCTGTCGCCCGGCCGTCACGCCGGTCTAGGCGGAGACATCGCGCAAATTTGCGCGGGGTCCGACGCCCGCTGTCACGTCACCGAGTTGGTCGGCACGCACCCGCTCGCGATCGATGCGCTCGCTGCCGCATTGCAAGAGACACTCACCCACCTCAACTCTCCCACCTTCGCATGAGTTCCACGCCCGAAACGACCAACACCGCCATCCCGGAAAAGCCGCTGCACAAGAACGAGCAGCTCAAAGCCGAGAGCAATTTTCTGCGTGGCAATATCCTCCGCGACCTCTCGGACCACTCGACCGGCGGCATCACCGAGGAAAGCGGCCAGCTGACGAAATTCCACGGGATCTACGCCCAGGACGATCGCGATCTCCGCAATCAGCTACGCAAAGAAGGGAAGGAAAAAGCTTTCAGCTTCATGGCGCGCATCCGCGTTCCCGGCGGCATCTGTTCTCCCGGCCAGTGGCTGGCGATGGACGCCCTCGCGGACTCCCACGCGAACGGCACCCTTAAGCTCACCACGCGCCAAGCGTTTCAGTTTCACGGCATTCTCAAACGCGACCTGTGGAGCACGATCAACGGTGTGAACAAGGCGCTGCTCGACACCATCGCCGCCTGCGGCGACGTGAACCGCAATGTCATGTGCAATCCGAATCCGGAGCGCTCAGAGCTGCACGCGGAAGTGTATGAGGTCACGAAAGCGATCAGCACTCACCTGCTGCCGCGTTCCAGCGCCTATCATGAGCTCTGGGTCGGCGATCACCTCGTCGCCGGGGGCGAACCCGAAGTCGAACCGATCTACGGCAAGACTTACCTCCCTCGCAAATTCAAGATCGTCGTCGCCGTGCCGCCCTCGAACGACGTCGACATCTATGCGCACGACCTCGGCTACATCGCCATCACTGATGCCAGCGGAAAACTGATCGGCTTCAACGTCACCGTCGGCGGCGGCCTCGGTATGTCGCACAACCAGCTGGAGACGTTTCCACGCATCGCCGACGTGATGGGCTTCTGCACCGTGGCGCAGGCCGTTGACGTCGCCGAGAAAGTCGTGCTCGTGCAGCGCGACTACGGCGATCGCACCGACCGCAAACACGCGCGGCTCAAATACACCATCGAAGATCGCGGTCTCGAGTGGTTCCGCGGCGAAGTCGAAGCGCGGCTCGGTTACCGGCTAAGCGCCCCGCACCCGTTTAAATTTACGCACACGGGCGACCGCTACGGCTGGGTAACGGGGCACGACGGCCGCTCGCATTTCACGCTCTTCATCCAAAGCGGTCGCGTGAAAGACGACGCCGACTACCAGATGAAAACGGCGCTTCGCGAGATCGCCGTCGCGCACAAGGGCGACTTCCGCCTCACCGCGAATCAGAATCTCATCATCGCCAATATTGCCCCCGGTGATCGCCCGCAAATCGAGGCGCTGCTGAAAAAACACCGGCTCGATACCGCGAACGACGCCTCTGGACTGAAGCTCAACGCGATGTCCTGCGTCGCGCTGCCGACCTGCGGCCTCGCCCTCGCCGAAAGCGAGCGCTACCTGCCCGACCTCGTCGCGCTACTCGAAGCGGAATTCGAGGCCGCCGGCCTGCGTCACGACGAAGTCACGCTGCGCATCACCGGATGCCCGAACGGATGCGGCCGACCCTACCTCGCTGAGATCGGCTTCGTCGGCAAATCGCCGGGCAAGTATAACATTTATCTTGGCGCCGCCTTCAACGGTTCGCGACTCAACATCCTCTACAAGGCCAACGCCCCCGTGGCCGAAATCGTTCCGCTACTCGGCCCGATCATCCGGCGCTACGCCGCCGAGCGAAACACGGGCGAGAGTTTCGGTGATTTCGTCATCCGCGCCGGCTACGTTACACCCACCTACACTCCGCAGGACTACCACGAACTGAAAGCCGCCGCGAAAGCTCCGGCCGTCTGATCGATCAGCACCGCGTCCTACGAGGCGGACCGTGCCCCCAAGGTGGGCCGTGCACTCCGTGCGCGGCCGGTCCACTGCGTGCGCGGCTGCTCGACCGACAAGCCCTCGACCGCGCGCGGAGCGCACGGCACACCGTAGAAGTCTCGCCTCAAACTTCGGATCGTCCGTCCGTTCCACGGCTCGCGGGTCGCGGGTCGGAATGGTCCCGTGCCGATCGCTTCACCAAAAAAAAGAGGGCGGACCGCCTACCCCTAAGCGGTCCGCCCATTGCTTTCTTACTTACCCCAATTCTCACCCGCTAAGCGGATGAGAAATTGAAAAGTCCAGTGCGGGTATGTAAGCCGGAAAGCGTGACAGTTCCAGTCATCGGAGCACTATTTTGGCCGCTATTTTGAGCCGCTCCGCTTCGCGTTGCCCAGGTTACAGTTCGAGACCTGCTTCGTTTTCCGCCGGCGGCTTTTTTTTCGGGCGTGGCTCGACCCACAGCCGCACCAAAAGCTCGGCGAGATTTTTCATGCTGGTCCGCTGCAATCCCTCGTGCCGCACCGCGTCCTTGAACAGCGCCGTCACCTGACTGCGTTCCTCGTAGTAGCGCCAAAGCTCAGGTTCGAGCTTCGCGACTGCAATGTGGTCATCACCCGTCGCTTTCGCGACGCTCTGAAACTTCGCCTGCCAATAGTGTCTCTCTTCAGGATGCCTTTGCAAATAATCGAAGACTCGCTGCTCGCACCGGTTCAAACTCATGCGCGCAACGTGTTTCTCGCGGCCCGAATAACAACTGCAAAACCCGCGCTTACGAAGGCGTTGCAATTAACTTCCTCCCATGGATAACGTCCCAGCCAACACCCAACCGACACCTTCATCCGCCATGTGGCAAAAATTCAAAGAGCAAATTCCTGCCGTGATTCTCACTGCGCTGCTCATCATCGGGGGCGCGTTCTGGATTCACCAGCAAACCGTCAGCGAGATGTCCGCGAAGCAACAAATCGAACTGGCCCCGCTACGGGATGCCAATGACGTGTTGAAGGCCGCTTCGGAAGAGAACCGCAAACAAATCGAATCGACCAACAAGCTGTTGCGCGACGCGATTTCCAAACGCGAAGCAGACATGTTCCGCACGGATGAGGAGATGCAGAAACTGAACACCGAGCGCATGGATGCTTTGGCCGAAGCCATCGCGAGGCGAGTCATGCCCTACAATCCGATGCCGAAGTCGGCCGAGGAAGCGGAGAAGCAGCAGACCGAGCAGGTCGACAAAGTTTCCAGCCGCATGACCGAGAAGATCCAGCCGATCCTCGCCGAAATGTCGAAGGACCAAAATCTCACACGTGACTCGATCGCCCAATACAGTCAGCGGATTTCCGACCAGGTCGGAAACGTCCTCACCGCCGAACTCGCGAAAAATCAGCAGCTCAACAACAACCTGCAGCAGACCCAGTCCGCCGCGCAGGACGCCTTGAAGCTCTCCCACGAGATCACCGCGCTCTACCTCAGCTCCTTCAAGGACCAGGGCCTCATCACCCGCCTGCTCACGCTGCCGGCTAATGTCGTCCGCGATGCCGCGAGCCTCAGCATTGTGACCAGCAGCGACCGCAAGAAAGTCGAAGAGCAGCTCGTCTCACGAATGGCCGAGATCGAGCGGCGCTTGGGTCAATTACACGCGCAGGCCCCGCAGGCTGCCGCAGCGGCTGCGTCTGCAAGCCAGTCCGCGCCCACCACGCCGCCTCCTCCGGTCACCAGCACGCCGACTCGTCCGCAGCCGGCCAAGTAACGGCCGCCAGTCGACCCACTCCCGAGCCACGCGACGCCCGTCGCGTGGCTTTTTGTTTCTCAAGTTCGCCCCCTCCGCAGATGCGGCCAACCGCGACGGTCGCTACGCCAAAATCCCTTTCACCACCTGCGCCGGCGTCACGCCCGTCAGCCGTTGATCGAGTCCCTGCGACTTAAACGAGAAGCGATCATGCTCGATTCCCATCAAATGGAGGATCGTGGCGTGCAGGTCGCGAATGTGCACCGGGTCCTTCACGATGTTATAGGACATCTCATCAGTCTCGCCGTAAACCAGCCCGCGCTTCACGCCGCCACCCGCCATCCAAAGCGTGAAGCACCGCGGGTGATGATCGCGCCCGTAGTTCGTTTCGGTGAGCGTGCCCTGGCAGTAAATCGTGCGCCCAAACTCTCCGCCCCAGATCACGAGCGTGTCATCGAGCATCCCGCGCTGCTTCAAATCCTGGACCAGCCCATAGCACGCTTGATCGACGTCCTTACACTGCGAGGCGAGATCGCGGGGCAGCGTGCCGTGCTGATCCCAGCCGCGGTGGAAAATCTGCACGAAACGCACGCCCCGCTCCACCAGTCGCCGCGCCATCAAGGCCGAGCTGGC
>JANPIT010000651.1:0-2026 GCA_031425115.1 Opitutaceae bacterium
ATGACGCCGCCTTAATGATCGCCCGCCGCGCCTCGCCGGGATTTTGTCCGCCATGATCCTTCGCTGCCGTCTGCTCCGGGCCACCGCCCGCCTGGCCCTCGCCCTCGCCGCCGCGCTGGCGGGCGCCGAGATCGCCGCCGCGGCCGACGAAAAATCGACGCCCGTCGAAGTTCGCGTGGGCGCCTATGTCACCTCTCTGTCCGACCTGAACAGCACCAACAACACGTTCACCGCCGACTACTGGCTCTGGTTCGTGCACTCGCGCGCGGCCGACCTTAAGCCACTCAAGACCGTCGAGCCCGACAACGCCCGCGACTACCGCGCCAGTCTGGAAACCACCGAAGAATATGGCGCCGACCGCTACCACGCGGCCAAGATTCGCGGCGTGTTCAACCATGCGTGGGACGTGCGCAACTTCCCCTACGACCGGCACGAACTCACCATTGCTCTCAGCGAGGCGCAGCTCGATACCGACCGGGTGCGCTACGTCGTGGACGCCGCCAACACCGCCGTTGACCCCGCGCTCGTCGCCCAAGGGTGGAAGGTGGAAAAGGTCGGCATCGCCACGGGGGAGCATGCCTTCCAATCCAACTTCGGCGTGCCCGGCAAAGTCGGCGGCTCCCGCTATACCACCGCCACGCTCTCGATCTTTATCCGCCGCGAGGCGGGCGGGCTTTTCCTGAAACTGCACGCGGCCGTCTATATCATCTTCCTCGTGAGTCTGGTGACGTTTTTGATGGATAGCTCCAAAGACGGATTCTTCTCCGCGCGCATCGGCCTGATCAGCGGCATGATCCTTGCGACCGTCGTAAACTCCCACCGCGTAGCCGCGACGCTCGGCGGCAACAACACCCTCACGCTGCCCGACAAAATTCATATCGTCACCCTGCTCGCGCTGCTCGTCGCCCTCCTCGTCTCCCTCGCGACCCGTCGCTTGCACACCCTCGGCCGTTCTCCCCAGGCGCAGTTCCTCGACCGAATCGCCGCGCCGGTGTGTCTGGTGGCCTATGTCGCCATCAATCTAGCGCTGGTGCGGATCGCGCGCGGTTGAACCCCCGGGCTACGGCCCACGACCCAGCTGGACGTGTGGGGTCGACCCTCCCTCATTTTCAATCGCGCCCGCGTCGATTCAAATTGAGCCGAGGCAGGTGCCAGGTGACATTCCGCCGACGCGGACTCCTCCGGAATGACACTACCCCGACCTGTTCAACGCGGCCTGCTGGCCGTCCTTCTTTCCAGCCTGGCCTTCGCCTTTGCCCCGACCGGCCAGGCGCAGCCCGCGAGCGAGGGAGATTCCGCGGCCCTTCACGCCGAGGCCAAAAAGATTTTCGGCGATCGGGTGACTCCGTTCCTCAAGGACTACTGTATCAAGTGCCACGGCAGCCGGCCGAAGGGCGGCATCAACTTCCTCGCGACGCTGAAGGACCCCGGCAGTCCAGCCTTCCGCCAATGGTGGAAGCAGGGGCACGCCAACGTGAAGGCGCTCGACATGCCGCCCGACGATGCGGAGAAGCAGCCCACGGCGGATGAGCGGCAGATGTTTCTGGATTGGATTGGGCAGATCAAATTTCTCAGCCCCAAGGATCCCGGTCAGTTCGTGATTCGGCGGCTGACGAAGGTCGAGTATGGCAATACCCTGCACGATCTCTTCGGCGTCGATCCGGCGATCACCCGTGAGTTGCCGGACGAAGTTTTCGGTCAGGGATATCTGAATACACTCTCGCCCCTCCAATCGGAGCAGTTTCTCGGGATCGCCAACGCCGTCCTGGAACAGGTCATCGCCCCTGAGGGCGCGCCGCCGACCGCAGTGCAGAGGCGTCTGTTGGGTGAAACACCGGCGCCAGGCACCGATGTCCGCGCGGCGGCGAGAAGCGTCGCCCGCTCGCTCGCCCGCAGCGCCTATCGCCGTCCGCCCTCGGAAGCCGAGTTGGACGTCCTCGTGGGGGTGTTCGACCTCGGGCGCGAAAACCAACTCGCTTACCCGGCGGCCCTGGGACTGATGCTCAAGGCAATCCTCGTTTCGCCG
>JANPIT010000652.1:0-2362 GCA_031425115.1 Opitutaceae bacterium
CCCCTACGCCCGATCACTTGATCCGAACCTTCGACAAGTCGTGGGGGGACTTCGGCCATTTCATCCGGAGTGCTTCCATCGCTTCGACCACTGCTTTCGAGACGACATAATCGCGATACCATTTGTGGTCGGCCGGGACGACGTGCCAGCGCGCCGCGGAGTGGCTGGTCGCTTGAATCATATCATCATACGCCTCGGCGTAGTCATGCCACAGCTCGCGGGTCTTGAGGTCGGCCGGCGAAAACTTCCAGTGCTTCTGCGGATCCTCGAGTCGATCGCGGAACCGTTCCGCCTGCTCTTTGGGGCTGAGGTGGAAATAAAATTTGAGCAGGACCACGCGGTTCTCTGTGAGCATCCGCTCCCAGTTCACGATCTGCGTGTAGCGCTGCGACCAGACTTTCCGCGGGACGAGCTCCAGCACGCGCTCGGCGAGGACGGCCTCATAGTGCGAACGGTTGAACACCCCGATGTTGCCGTAGCGCGGCACGTCCCGGTGGACGCGCCAGAGGAAGTCGTGCGCGCTTTCCTCGGCGGACGGCACTTTGAAATTCGCGACTTCGACGCCGACGGGATTCACGAAATTGAGCACATGCCGGACGGCGCCGTCCTTGCCGCTGGCGTCCATGCCTTGGAAAATCAGGAGCACGGCGTGTTCGGAGTTCGCGTAGAGCAGCTCCTGCAGCTCGCCGATGCGGCGGGCGTATTTTTTGGCCTGCTTGCGGGTCTTCTCTTTGTCGAGTCCGGCGCAGTAGTCGGGATTGAAATCCTTCAGTCGAATTTTTCCGTGAATGATCGTGGGCTGGGATTTCATAGGGTGAGACAAGAAAGGGGCGAGGCCGCCCGAAGGCGAGTCGGACGGAATGATGCTTAATAGAGTCGAAGTGCAGGGCGTCGTTCCTCGCCCTGAGGGAGGCGGGTGGGCGAATTGTCGGAGTAGACAATCGGACCGGACTAGAACCGGCCGTTCACGCCAGCGCGGACATTGCAAGGCCGGGAACGTGCGGGTGAGACGATCACGGCGCCCCAGGCGTGATGCTGGCGAGCGGGAACTTGAGCGGACGGCGAGGGCTTGCGTCCTTATCCCCTCTTTGTGGACACGGGAACAGCCGGCGAAGTAGCTCTTCGCCGGATACGATTGCGCCTGCCGCCGGTTTTGCGACAGCCATATCCCATAAAATCAGCCGGTCAGGGCGTCGACTTGCCGCTCTTATCGAACGTCACGCGGCCGTCGAAGGTCGTGAAGCCCATGGCGGACACGGTCCGGCCTTCGAGGCCGACTGCGCTGGCGGGAACTTCGAGGCGCACCCATTGGCCTGTGGGCGGAAGAGCGCCGGCCCGATAGCGGCCAGCGGTGCCGGGGGTCCCGGCGTTGATGCGATCCTCGCCCCAATAGGCGCGGTGCTCCCAGTTATCGGCCTTCCAACTCAGCATGATCTGCGTCGGCGGGTTAGCCGGATCGAGATAGACGTAGGTATATAATTTATCGCCGACCCCGAGGGACATCGTGGCGCCCCAGGCGAAATAGTGTTCGTGCAAACCCGCGGCCAAAATCGATTGATGGGCTCGCGTGCCCGAGAAGGGCGCGGGGTTGGCCGTGACCCAGTTCCACCCTTCCGCGCCGACACTTGCCCCCGTCGCGCCGGCCGGCACTGCGTCGTCGAGCCACACGAAGGTGTCTGGGCCGGCAGGTGGGGTCGTCGTGGTTGTCGGAGTCGTAGTCGTCGTAGTCGGAGTTGTTGACGGCACTGGTGTCGAACCGCCGGACGCCTTGCCAGTCACGTCCCACGTCGCGCGTCCATCGAATTGGCTAAAGCTCATCATGGTGAGCGTATGACCTTCGAGGCCGAGGGCGCTGGCCGGAACTTCGAGACGCACCCACTGACCAGCGGCCGGCAGGTTGCCTACTCGGAAACGGCTGGCCGTTCCGTTGGTGCCGTAGTTCGAACGGTCCGCGCCCCAATATGCGCGGTGTTCCCAAGAGTTGGAATAGAAACTGAGCATGATCTGGGTCGGCGGACTGGCCGGATCTATATACACATAGGTGTAGAGGATGTCTCCGGCTCCGACCGCCAAACCTGCGCCCCAACCAAACGTGTGTTCATGCAGACCCGGCGAATTGGACGACTGGTGAGCGCGGGTCCCGGAGAACGGAGTGGGATTCGCGCTGACCCAATTCCAGCCATCGCCACCGCTACCGCTACCGCTCGCACCCGCAGGTAGGGCATCGTCGAACCACACGGTTTGTGACGCTGGGGCGGTGGTCGTGGGTTGAGTGGAGGGCGTCGTCGTCACCGGCGTGGTGGTGACGGGAGGCGCGGTTACGGGCGTAGTGGTCGTGGAGCCGGCGGCAGCTTTGCCGGTC
>JANPIT010000653.1:0-3172 GCA_031425115.1 Opitutaceae bacterium
ATCGGTATCTTCACCACGATGTTTGCGGCGGTCGTTGTCAGCAAACTGATGCTGGAACTGCTGATTCACCCGGGCGTGATCAAGTCGATGAAGATGTTCTCGATATTGCAGGATACCAAGATCGACTTCCTGAAATACACCAAAGCAGCCATCATCGGCACCGTGGTGATCCTCGTGGTCGGCATTGGCGCTGTGATCTACAAGGGGAAAGATATCTACGGCATCGATTTCGCGGGTGGCGACATGGTGACGCTGAATTTCGCGCAAAAGATCGATCCCAACGAGCTCCGCAAGGTCGCCACTCAGGCGGGCATCAAAGAAATCAATTTCTCCTACCAGCAGCCGCTCGGTGGCGCGCGAGAGGTGCTGAAAGTCACCACGCCGTTCGATCAGGGGAAGCCCTCGGTGGCCAAGCTTCAGCAAGCAATGCCGCAGGCCAAGCTCGAGATCGCCGGCGAGAATCGCATCGGCGCGTCGGTTGGTCAGGAAATCCAGTGGAACGCGCTCAAGTCGGTCATCGCTGCCCTGATCGCGATCTTCCTCTACGTGGCGTTCCGCTTTGAAATGGGCTACGGCATCGGCGCCGTCATTTCCACGGTGCACGACTTGTTCATCACGATCGGCATCTTCGTGCTGTTCGACCGTCAGTTCAACGCCTCGATGGTCGCGGCCATCCTGCTGATCATCGGTTACTCGATCAACGACACCGTCGTCGTGTTCGACCGTATCCGCGAAGAGCTGAAGCTCAACCCGGTGGGCTCGCTGCGCGACGTCATTAACCGTGCGCTCAATCTCACGCTCTCCCGCACCATCATCACCGGTGGCACCACGCTGCTGACGGCGATCACGCTGATCGTGACAACGAGCGGAGAAGTGAACGACATCGCGTTCACGTTGTTGATCGGTGTTTTGACCGGCACGTTCTCCTCCCTCTTCATCGCGACGCCGGTGTTCTACTGGTGGCACAAGGGCGACCGGAAGCACGTCGAGGCTCACCACGACGTCGCGCCGAAATACGAGTGGCAGGGTTCCAGCAAGGCGTCGGAGTAATGATTTGAGGTGGGGCCGCTTCTCCGAAGCGGCCTGGGTTTCAGGCTCCGTCGCCGGCAACCCAGGCCGGCTCGGAGAGCCAGCCCCACCTTTTAATCACCATGCGCTGGACCCACACGCCGCTCCCGGCCGCCGAGGTCGAGGCGCTGAGCAAGCGCGCTGGCGTGAGCCGCGTGTTGTCGGAGCTGCTGATCCGGGTGGGCCTGAAAGACGGCGACGCCGCGGCGGCCTTCCTCGCGCCTGCGCTCGCCGGCCTCAACGATCCGTTTCTCCTGCGCAACCTCGAGGCCGCGGCTACGCGGTTGCGCCAAGCCATCGCGCAGCGCGAACAGGTCGTGGTTTTAGGTGACTACGATGTCGACGGCGTCAGCAGCACCGCGCTGCTCGTGATGGTGTTGCGCCGGTTTGGGCTCAACCCGCGCTTCGTGGTCCCGCGTCGCTCGGAAGACGGTTACGGTCTTTCGCGCAGCGCGATCGATCGCGCACTCGAGGCCGGGAAGCCGCACCTCTTCATCGCGCTTGATTGCGGCACCAACTCGCACGTCGAAGCGGCGTATCTCCGTGCCCAAGGCATCGATGTGATGGTGATCGATCATCACCGTTCGAAGGAGCAGCCCCTCGAGGAATGTCTTCTGATCAACCCGCACGTGCACGCCTGCGAGCAGAATAGCGACAGCGCCTGGCGTAATCTGTGCACGGTCGGTCTGGTGTTTAAACTTTGTCACGGCTTGTTGAAGCAGCTCCGCGCGGACAACCACCCGGTCGCATTTCGCATCAAGCTGCGCGACCACCTCGATCTCGTGGCCTTGGGCACGGTCGCCGACCTCGTGCCATTACAGGGTGAGAATCGGATTCTCGCCCGGAACGGTCTGCGGATTTTGCAGGAAACCCAGCGCCCAGGCATCCGTTCGCTCATGGAGGTGGCGGGCGTAAAGCCGGCGCAAGGTATCACGCCGACGGATATCTCATTTCGACTGGGGCCGCGCATCAACGCCAGCGGGCGCCTCGCGGACGCCGCGCTGTCGGTGGAGCTGTTGTTGAGCGACGACGCGGCCTTCTGTGCCGACACGGCGCGGCAGTTGGATGTGTTCAACCGGGAGCGTCAGGAGATCGAGCGTGCGATCACGGAAGAAGCGGAGCGGTTTATCGAGCAGCAGTTCATGAGTCACGCGGGCGTCGTGTTGTTCGCGGAGAACTGGCACCCGGGTGTGGTGGGCATCGTGGCAGGGCGGGTGACGCGCAAATATAACCGACCGTGCGTCGTGCTCGGCAACGAGGGCGACATGGCGAAGGGTTCCGGCCGCAGTGTCGATGGCGTCAATCTCGTCGATGTGCTCGGCACCTGCTGCGAGCATCTCTCGAGTTGGGGCGGGCACCCGATGGCGGTGGGAGTAGCGCTCCCGAAGGTGCATCTCGATTCGTTCCGTGCGCGTTTTGCCGAGGCGGTGCGCACCCACGCGGGCGGCGATATTGCCGCAGCCCGGCTGGATCTCGCGGCGTGGCTGACACCCGAGCAACTGAACGAGCAGCTGATGGAAGAATTGGATACGCTGCATCCCTTCGGCCAGGGGAACCCTGAACCGGTGTTTGGCGTGCGCGGCGTCGTGCTGCGCAATCAGCCCGAGGTGTTCAAGGAGCTGCACTTTCGCTTTCAATTTGAGGACGGGCGCGGGCGTCGGCTGCACGGTGTGGCGTGGAAGCTCGCGCATCGCTGTCCACCGCTCGGGCAGCCCATCGATCTCGCCGTCGAGTTGAAGTGGAATCACTTCAACAACCGAAAGCTGCTGCAGGTCGGCCTGATCGACTGGCGGATTTCGACTAATTCGTAGGCGTCAAGCCGGCGGCCAGGGGAGGTGAGCGTCGCGCGCCTTTTCTCCCTGGCAGGCTGGAGCCATCGCTCGGCCGAAAAACTTGGTGCACCCGTAGGGAGTCGAACCCCAAACCTTCTGATCCGTAGTCAGACGCTCTATCCAATTGAGCTACGGGTGCACGAAAGAGGGCGAGAAGAAGCAAGGATTCGCACCGGAGCGCAAGCGAGAATTTGGGCGGGCGGGCGTAGTTTTTTCAACGCCAACTCTGCGACTGCCACCGCGCCGACCACAGAGTCTTTCTTCCGCTCAAA
>JANPIT010000654.1:0-6813 GCA_031425115.1 Opitutaceae bacterium
GCTCGGCCGAAGCCCGCGCGGCCGATCTCAAGAAGGGTTCGCGCCCCTCTGAGCTCGCCGTCCTCGATGCGCGGCTCGAACAAGCGCGCGCCGCCACCGAGCTGTCGCGCCGCGAATTGGAGCGGCAAGCCGCGTTGGCGCAGACTGGCGCGATCGCCGCCAGCGACCTCGATCGCGCGCGCCTCACACATGACCGCAACGCGCGGGCCGGGGACGAGCTCATCGCGCAACTGGCCACCGCCGGGCTCGGCGGCCGCACCGATGCGATCGCCGCCAGCGAAGCGGAAGTCGCGGCCGCGCGCGCCGCCCGGGAGCGCGCCGACTGGGCCGTGGCGCAGAAAACCCAGGCTGCCCCGCGCGCCGCGCTGGTCTACGACACCTTGTTCCGCGAAGGCGAATTTGTCGCGCCGGGGGCACCCGTGGTGACGCTGCTCCCGCCGGAAAACCTCAAGGTGCGCTTCTTCGTGCCGGAGGCCGATTTCGCGGGGCTGAAAGCCGGCGACCGCCTCCGCGTCAGCGTCACCGGCCGGCCGCCGCTCGAGGCGACGGTGGCCTACCTGTCACCAAAGCCCGAATACACGCCGCCGGTCCTCTACAACCGCGCCAATCGCGCCAAGCTCGTTTTCCTGGTCGAGGCGGCGCTCGATCCGGCGGCGGCGCGCGAACTCAACCCCGGCCAGCCGGTCGATGTGACCCGCGCCCCCTGAGCGATGGCGGCACCGGACGCATCCTCCGCCCTGGCGATCGACGTCGCCGGCATCACGAAGCGCTTTGGCGACAAGACCGTTGTGAACGGGATCGATCTGCAGGTGCGGCGCGGCGAGATCTACGGGTTCCTCGGGCCCAACGGCTCGGGCAAGACGACGTTCATCCGGATGCTCTGCGGGTTGCTCACGCCCGACGCCGGCCGCGGGTCCTGCCTCGGCTTCGATGTGCGCACGGAGCAGGCCGCGATCAAGCGGCACGTGGGCTACATGACGCAGCGTTTCAGCTACTACGAGGACCTGAGCATTCGGGAGAATCTCGATTTCGTGGCGCGCATCTACGACGTGCCCTCGCGCGCCGCCGCCGTCGCCCAGAGCCTTGAACGTCTCGGACTCACGCAGCGGAGTCATCAGCTCGCCGGGCAGCTCTCCGGCGGGTGGAAACAGCGGCTCGCGCTCGCGGCGTGTCTGATTCATTCGCCGCGACTCCTGTTGCTCGACGAGCCGACCGCGGGCGTCGACCCGAAGGCCCGCCGCGATTTCTGGGACGAGATCCACCGGCTGGCCGGCGAAGGTCTGACCGTGCTGATCACCACGCACTACATGGACGAAGCCGAGCGCTGCCACCGGCTCGCCTACCTCGCCTATGGCAACCTCCTGACGCGCGGCACCGTGGCCGAGGTGATCGCATCGGCGAACCTTCACACCTGGACGGTGAGCGGCCCGGAACTGCGCATGCTCGCCTCGGCCCTGCGAGGCCGGCCCGGGGTGGAACAGGTCGTCGCCTTCGGAAACACCCTCCACGTGAGCGGCCGCGATGCCGCCCGCCTCGAGGCCGCCATCGCCACAGTGCGCAACCCCGCGCACACCTTCACCCGCAGCCACGCGAGCCTGGAAGATGTGTTTATCGGATTAATGGATACGGCCCGGGATAATTTCGCATGAGCGCGGCCGCCAGGCGATGACCATGCGCCGCTTCACTCTCCATCGCCTGTGGGCCATCGTGCTCAAGGAGTTCATCCAGATGCGGCGCGATCGCGTGACCTTCGGTATGATGGTCGGCATTCCGCTGCTGCAGCTGACGCTCTTCGGCTACGCGATCAATTCCGACCCGCGCCATCTGCCGACGGCCGTCCGCATCGCGGACCACGGCGCATTTGCGCGGACGCTCGTTGCCGCCCTGCGGCAGAGCGAGTATTTCAGCGTGGTGCGCGAAGCCGCGACCGAAGCGGAAGCCGCGCGTCTGCTGCAACGCGGCGAGGTTCAGTTCGTGCTCAACATCCCCGAGGATTTCTCGCGCCGCCTCCTGCGCGGCGAGCGGCCCACCGTGCTGCTGGAAGCCGACGCCTCCGACCCGGCGGCCACCGGCCCGGCCATCGCCGCGGCGCGCGCACTCGTGGCTTCGGCCTTCGATCGCGACCTAAATGGGCCGCTCGCGCCCCTGCGCGGCAAGCCGGGGCCGGTGAATTTTCAGATCCACGCGCACTACAATCCCGAGAACATCACGCAGTATAACGTCGTGCCCGGGCTCATGGGCGTCGTGCTCACGATGACGATGGTGGTCATCACCGCGCTGGCGATCACCCGCGAGCGGGAGCGCGGCACGATGGAAAATCTCCTCGCGACCCCGGTGCGTCCTTTCGAGGTGATGCTCGGAAAGATCATTCCCTACATCGTGGTGGGATACGTGCAGGTGTCGCTCATCCTGCTCGCAGCGCGCTTCCTGTTTCACGTGCCGATCGTGGGCAGTGTGGCGTTGGTTTACGGCGTTTCGTTTCTGTTCATCGCGGCCAATCTCGCGGTGGGCATCACGTTTTCGACGCTGGCGAAGAATCAGCTGCAGGCTGTGCAGATGGCGTTCTTCTTCTTTCTCCCCTCGATCCTGCTCTCGGGTTTCATGTTTCCATTTCGCGGGATGCCGGAGTGGGCGCAGGCGATCGGCTCCGGGTTGCCGCTGACGCACTACCTGCGAATCGTCCGCGGCATTCTGCTCAAGGGCAGCGGGCCGGCGGAAATCGCTCCGGAGCTCTGGCCGCTCCTCGCGTTCCTCGTGGTCGCGATGGCGATCGGCGTGAAACGTTACCGGCAGACGCTCGACTGAGATGCGCCGCGCGGCGCGGACTATTTTTGCGGCGCCGGCGGCAACGGCCGCTCGCCTCCCGCTGCCAGTTTCCCGGCCGCCGCGCCCGCCAGTTCGATCGTCTGCGTGGGATAGGCAAACGAGAGCTTCCGCGCCGCGACCGCGCGCATGATCGCGAGATTGATGCGCTGCTTCAGCGCCATGCTCTTCTGAAAATCAGGATCGTGCGTCTCGTAGACCACCCAGATATCGAGCGCCGACGGGCTGAGATCACGGAAGAACACCATCACCGAACTCGCATCCACTTCTTTTTCGGCGGTGATGATCTTCGTAAAATCGCCGATGATCGCCTCCATCTCCTCCGGCCGCGTCGCGTAGGTGAGGCCGATCACCTGCTCATAACGACGGCGAATAAACCGCGAGTTATTGATGATGGGCTCGGACGCCGTGAGCTTGTTCGGGATGATGATGAGATTTTTCCCGGGCGGACGCAGCTTCGTGGACCGCAGACCGATGTCCTCCACGGTGCCTTCGTTGGCGCCGATTTTCACCGCCTCCCCGATTTTAAACGGCTGATCGATCGCAATGACGATCGAGCCGAAGAGGTTCGCGATCGTGTCCTGCGCCGCCAGCGCGAAGGCCAAGCTGCCGATCCCGAGACCCGCGAGCACGGTTTTCACGTTCTCGCCGTAACCCAAGCTCTGGATCACCATCAGCACGCCAATGATCCCGAAGATCACCATCACGGTTTTTTTGATCCACGGCATGAAAGCCGACACGCCCAGATGCCGCCCTGCCGCCACTTCCTGCGCGTGATCCATCAGCGCGCCCATCGCGCGCCAGAGCCCCCAAAAAATCACCAGCGAAAACGAGACCGACGACGCGTAGCTGATGTAGCGATCCGACGCCGCGGAAAGTTTCAGCACACTCAGCGCGGCAAAGATGCCGATGAGCATGATGAAGGTCGCCACCGGTCCCTCCAACGCCGCGAACAGTTTGTCATCCAGCGTCGTCGCCGTCTTGGAAGCCAGCCGCCGCAAGCCGCGAAAAATAATGCTGGTCACCACGCGGCGCAGCACGAGCGCCGCGATCAGCAGCACGACCGCGATCACGTAGTGCGTCGCCGTATTTCCGCTGGTCCGGACATCGAACGCATCGAGGATGACGTCGACGAGATGCTCGAGGAATCCCGGCGTGTGCACCTGCTGTTTGGCCGCAAGAGTGGCGGCGGCCGCGGCGGCGTTGGTTGTGGCCGCTTTCTGCACCTCGGAATTCGCCGCCGTCGACGTCTCCGGACCCGCATCCGCCGCCCCCAGGCCCGCCACTGGACCCCAGAACAACAACGCGCAGAAAAACAGGACGCAGAAACGTTTCATAAACGTTCGGGACTCAAGAGCCACGCCCCGGGTTGTCAAAAAATTTGCCCGTCGCATTCGCGGGCAGTGCGCTCGCCTTAAGGCTGAATCGCATCCGGCCCATCCGCGAGCGGCGGGGTTTTCTTCCGCCGAGACCAGCCGTAGAAAAATATTCCGAGCACCAACACGGCTTCCACACTGTATCGGAGCCAGTTGTAGGCTACGAGCGCGGGCGAGGCCAGCCCCTCGGCCGGCGCCACCTGACTCACTCCCACGAGGTCGGCCCACCACGGTAACATATTCGCGGCTACGAAAGTGTCGGTGAGAATCATTTCACCGCCTACCTTGCCGAGTATCGCCGCACCGATAAAGATGATGATCTGGTAGCGCGCCATGAGCTTGGAGATCAGGTTGCTGCCGAAGACCACGAGCGGGATGCTCAGCGCGAGCCCAAAGATGATTAGTGCGTAGCTACCGCGCGCCGCGCCGCCGACCGCCATGACATTGTCGAGCGACATCGTGAGGTCCGCGATGATGATCATCCACACGGCCTGCCAGACAGTCGTCGCGCCGCCTTTGCCCGAGCCGTGGTCGGCTTCACCTTGCCGCAGCAGCTTGAACGCGATCCAGAGAATGAGGACGCCGCCGATCAGCTTGAGATAGGGAATCGCCAGCAGTTGGGTCGTGACGACCGTCAAGCCCGCACGCAGCACGACTGCGGCGCCGGCCCCGAAAATGATTCCAAGTTTCTTCTGCTTTTCAGGCAGGTTGCGCACCGCGAGGGCGATGACGACGGCGTTGTCGCCGGCCAGCACGATGTCGATCCAGACAATGTAGAAAATGGCGACGAACCACTCCCACGAGGTTTGAGGTTGGGTAACGAGTGCAGCAGCGAGAGTCATGACGTTCAAGGGGGACAGCATTTCGGCCAATCCGTTGCGTCAACGGCAAACCCCAGATCAGTTAATCGAGAAAACGCGCGGCCCATTCCGGACGCGGCAACGGACGCGGCTGCCACGGGCCGAAGAGTCGGTAACGCGAACGCCCGACCACGCGGTAGCCCGCATCCCGCACCGAAGCGGGAAACACCGCGATCAACGCCGCGAGAGTCCGCGCGACTCCGCCTCCGATCGCGCGCAGCGCGCCGATCGCACCCGCGGTCCGCACACGATACTCTGGCCGAGCGCGAGTCGCCCAATCCGGCACAAAGATCAGCGTGTCGAAATCGAGCGTCGGAAGACCGTGGGACCGGAGATACGCCTGCGCCGCTGCGCCCTGCAACGGCGCGAAGCGCAATCGGCCCGCGTGATCGAGCCGCAACAACAACCGCACGAGTCGCTGACACAGCCCGCACTCACCATCGAAGAACAACACCGGTCCGGAAATTTCCGCGACCTGCACCCGCGCCAAATCGGACGGTATCGGCCGCATGAGCGCAAACGTCAGCGCGGCGACCGATGCGCGCAAAATAAAACGCCGGGGGCTTTCGCCGCCCGGCGCCGCGTCAAGACAAGGAATGGGTCCGCGCGCCACGCTCGCCGCACGGACAATTGGTCAAGCGACCGCGATCTTCCGTGGCTTCACCGCTTCGTGCTTCGGAAGCGAGACCCGCAGCACGCCATCGCGCAGCTCGGCGGCGATCTTGTCCGCGTTGACCGCGTGGTCGTGGGTGAGAACGAGCTCGAACGAGGCGCCCGCCGTCTCGCGATGCAACGCCGTCCAGCCTTCCGGCTGTTTCCAGCTCCGGCGACCGACGATGCGGATCTCGCTGTCTTCGGCGGTGAGTTCGAGGCCGTCCTTGGCCACCCCAGGGAGGTAGACCGTCACGCCCCAGGCGTCCGGTGATTCGTTGATCTCGTAGGCCGGCTTCACCGTGAATCCGGGATCGGCAGGCGAAGCGTCGTGGCGCGAAGCGGTCGCGGTGCTGTTGAGCGAAGGAATGAACGTAGAGAGCAAAGACATGGTGACGAGAAGTTGATGGTTCGTGGTTGGAATCGAGTTGGGTTCGGGGCGGCGGATTATTTGACGGCGACCGTGATTTTCTTGGGCTTCACTTCCTCGCGCTTCGGCAGGGTCACGGTGAGAACGCCATTTTCGTAAGCGGCGCTCACCTTCTCGGCCTGCACTTCTTGCGCGATGTGCACGGCGCGGCTGAACAAGACCACTTCGTCGGCGTGGGCAGGAACGGCCTCCCCGGCGGCCGGAGCGGCAGCGGGTGACTTACGGGTGGCGGCAATCGTCAACGTGCTGTCGGCCATCTCGACGCTGATGTCTTCGCGATTCAGGCCGGGCAGCTCAGCGCGGACATAGGCGTTCGCCTTGTCCTCGAAGAGATCGACGGCAAAGCGCGCCGAAGCAGACGGGATTTCGAAATTCGAACGCGCCGTTTCAAACAAGCGGTCGATCTCGGTGTCGAGCCCGCGCCACGGCGAGACCTGGCAGCCGAAGGTGGCAGGGACAGTGCGGAAGGCAGGATAGGTATAACGAACGAGTCTCATGATGAAGTTTTCCTGTTGGATTGGGATTGGATATAGAGCCTCTCCCTTTGCACACCGCGGACCACCTCGGGTGCGTCCTTCAAGTTGCGATCCATGGCTGATTTGCACCCCGCGCTCCCAGCTGCGCTGCGCAAAACCGACACGCACTGTGTCAGCCCCGCTGGGAAAAATCGTCG
>JANPIT010000655.1:0-2078 GCA_031425115.1 Opitutaceae bacterium
CACATGTCCATCGAAATCAAAATCCGCAAGAACGAGCCCATCGACCGTGCGCTCCGCCGCATGAAGAAGAAGCTCGATCGCGAGAACATCATCAAAGGCACTCGCGCGAAGCGTTATTACGAGAAGCCGTGCGAGAAGCGCCGCCGTAAGAACAAGGTGCAGGCGTTTACGCAGATGCTGCGCCGCCGTTACGCGGAGTGATCCCATCGCCCATCGGCGAGTGAGTTTTTCCGCCGTGCCTCCATTTAGGTGGGGCACGGCTTTTTGTCTTAAGTCGTTTTTCCTCGTGCAGGCAGGCTGCGCGATCTTTCGTTTCCGGCCAAATCCTCCGTGAAGCCCATCCTAGCCCTTTCGTCCAGCTGGTGTTCGCACCGTCATCAAGACGGCTATGCGATGCTCAAGGAGATGGCGGCGCTGGGTTTCGAATATGCCGAGCTGAGTCACGGGATCCGTATCACGCTGGTGCCCGGCATCATTCGGGCGGTGGAGGAGGGCGTGGTGAAGATCAGCTCGACTCACAATTTTTGCCCGTTGCCGACCGGGGTCGTGCAAGCGGCGCCAAACTTGTTCGAGCCCTCCGCGAAGGAGCATCGCGAACATGACCAGTGGCTGCGGCACACGAAACGCTCCTTGGATTTTGCGGCGCAGGTGAAGGCAAAGGTGCTCGTGTGCCACTTGGGCAGCGTGACCTTTTTCTGGTTCAACCCCGCGCGCGCTCTACGCAAATACCTCGACGAACATCACGACGCGGGGCGGACGCCCGAGGACAAGGCCTACCACGCGTTACTGCAGAAATCGCTGGTGAAGCTGCGCAAGCGGATGCCGCCGTTCTGGGAGCAGGTGAAAGCGAGCATCAACGAGATGCTAGACTACGCCACGCAGAAGGGCGTGAAGCTCGGATTCGAGAATCGGGAAAAGTTCGAGGAGCTGCCGCTCGATGGTGATTACGCGGCGTTCATGGCGGATTTTCCTGCGCGGATGCCGGTGGGTTACTGGCACGATACTGGCCATGCCGACATCAAAGAGGGGATGGGGCTGCTGAATCATCGTCAGCATCTCACGGCGATGGCCTCGCGCACCATCGGCTGGCATCTCCACGACGTCAGCGCCGCAGGTCAGGATCACCAGGCGGTGGGGGCCGGGCATATCGATTTCAAGATGGTCAGCGAATTCTGGCGGCCGGAGCACTTGCTCACGCTCGAGCTAAGTCCGCGCGTGACGGTCGAGGAAGTGATCACGTCGAAACGACGGATCGAAGCGTTGCTGGGGTAGCGGAGGACGGCGACGCGGCGGTGGGTGAACCGACTGGTTACTTGGCCGCAGCAGTATTCCCTTGTCCGCGGCGATGACCTTTCGTTGTGTCGTGCTGTCTTGGATTCCCGGCGGAATTGACCAGCCCCGGCCGAATCAACTTCAAACACCCCTCCTGCGGCTCACCGACGCGGTCGTCGGTGCAGACGTTGACCTGCTCCCTCGTATGAACCCTGCCTCGATCCGTTCGTTTAACCAACTCGCGCGCACCGGATGGCTGGCTGCGCTGTGCTTGTTTCTCACTGCAACCCGGCTCGCGGCGCAGCTCCCCGCGGGCGGCACGATCGAGGGGCGGGTGTTCGACCCGCGGCGCGGCGAATATCTCGAGAACGCGCGCATCACCGTCGAGGGCACGAAACAGGAAGTGCTCACCGATGCGACGGGCTCCTATCGCCTGAGCAACGTGCCCGCAGGCACGGCCAAGCTGGTGGTGTTTTACACGGGCCTCGGTGCGCACAACGAAGCGGTGACCGTTGCTGCCGGCACCACCGTGCAGCGCGATATCACCTTCACCGGCGGTGGTCGCCCATCGGGAACGGGTGACGTGGTGAAGCTCGATGCGTTCACCGTCGCCTCGTCGAAGGAAATGGACGGCGCGGCGCTCGCGATCAACGAGCAGCGTTTCGCCAAAAACATCATGAATGTCGTCGCGGCCGACGAGTTCGGAACGATCGCTGACGGCAGCATCGGTGAATTCATGAAGTTCCTGCCCGGCATCACGAGTGACTACACCGGCGGCGATGCGCGGCGTTTCTCGATCAATGGCG
>JANPIT010000656.1:0-3893 GCA_031425115.1 Opitutaceae bacterium
TGTTCACGCTCGTCGTCTGCTGCGCGGCGCGATCGGGATTCGCCGCGAGTCCCGATCCCGAGAAAACCCGTGAGCTGATCGCGATCGTGCAATCACAGGCCGACTTGGCCGCGCGAGCTCGCGCCTTGCACCAGCTCGCACTCGTCGCCTCGAAGGAAGCGATCCCCACGGTAAGCGCGCTCCTTGCCGACGAGCAGCTAGGGCAGTATGCGCGTGATGTCCTCGAGGTAATGCCGGACCCCGCGGCGGGCGATGCGCTCCGCGCCGCACTCGGGCAGCAAAAAGGAAAAGCCCTGATCGGAGTGATTCATTCGTTGGGCAACCGGCGCGACTCCCACGCTGTCACGGCGCTCAGCCGGTTGACGCTCGACTCGACCGCAGGCGTCGCCGGGCCGGCGATGCTCGCCCTCGGGCGGATTGGCACGGCTGAAGCCGTCCAAGGATTGACGCAGGCGCTCAGCCGCGGGCCGGCCGAGCTTCGGCCCGCCGCGGCGGAAGGATTGTTGCTATGTGCGGATCGATCTTTCGACGCCGGCCGCGGCGCGGAGGCCGTTGCGCTCTATGATACGGTGCGTCGGGCCGACCTGCCGGAACAGCTTCGCGTGACGGCAACACGCGGGGCGATTCTCGCACGTCCCACCGGTGGAATGGCGCTCTTGATCGAGCAATTGCACTCCCGCGATAGCGCGATGCGCGACATGGCTTTGCTCACGTTTCGCGAGGTGCCGGAGCCGGGGGCCACGGTCGCGCTCGTGGCTGAAATCCGAAAACTTACCCCGCCGATGCAGGCGCGCGTGATCACCGCGCTCGCCAGCCGCAACGACGCCAGCGTGCTCGTCGCCGCCGAGGCCGGCGCATCCTCGAACGACGCCGACGTGCGCCTCGCGTCGCTCAAAACACTCGGCACGCTCGGGCGGGCCTCGAGCCTCAAGACTTTGTTGGCGGCGGCGGCGGGTCCGGAGACTGATCCGGCGACGAAGGTGGCGCTCGCGGGACTCTCGCGATTCGCCGCACCCGAGACGGACGCGGCGCTCTTGCAAGCGCTGCCCACTGCGGCGCCAGCCATGCGAGTGCGGCTGATCAACGTCCTGGGCGAACGCCGCGCCACCAGCTCCGTCCCGGAACTCATGAAGCTCGCGCGCAGCGAGAACGCGGAGATCGCGAAGGCCTCGTTTCGTGCGCTGGGGTTGGTTGCCAGTCCCGCGGATCAACCGGCGCTTGTCCGGCTCGCGCTTGAAACGAAGGACGACGCGGTGAAAACGCTCGCGGACCGTGCGATCGTGACGACCGCGATGAAAGTCCTGGAGCCGTCGCAGCGCGCCAACGCGCTGATTGCGGCGTTCCGAAATGCGCCGGATGCCGCGACGAAGGCGGCGCTGTTGCGCCCGCTCGGCGCGATCGTGCGCGTGATGGGCAGCAGCTACGAGGCGTTCGTGCCGGTGCGGGCGGCGTTGTCCGAACCGGCGGAGTCAGTGCGCGCCGCCGCATTGCACGTGCTCGCCGACTGGCCCGACGCGGCGCCGGTCACGGCATTGCTCGCGTTCGCCGAGCGTCCGGACGCAACGGGCCCGCAGCGGGAAATCGCGCTGCGCGGTGCGCTGCGGCTCACCGTGAATGTCGCTTCCGGGCGGGAGCGCTCTCCGCTCAATGTCATGGCGGCGCTCACGCATGCGGTTCGCGTGGCTCGCACTCCGGATGAAAAACTTCTGGTGGTATCCGCGCTGGGCGATGTTCGCCGGCCCGAGACGGCGGCGCTTCTCAAGCCGTTTCTCGACGACCCGGCAGTCGCTTCCGAGGCCGCGGCGGCGACCACAAAGGTGCGCGGTGGCGGGGGAGCGAAAGGGAAGAAGGCCGCGGCCGCCGGGGCGGCCTCGCCGCCTCCCTCCGCGACGCCGGCGAGTGTGGGGCCATTGTTCAACGGCAAGGATCTCGCGGGCTGGGACGGGGATCCCGGCGTGTGGCGGGTGCGGGAAGGGGCGATTGTCGGCGGTTCGCTCGAGGGCAACCCGCGTAATGAGTTTTTGGCGACAGCGCGCCGCTACCGGAATTTTACGCTGACGCTGGACTACAAGTTGGTGGGCACCTCGGGCTTCGTGAACGGAGGCGTGCAGTTTCGCAGCGTCCGCATTGCCCAGCCGCCGAATGAAATGAGCGGCTATCAGGCAGATATTGGCGCGGGCCACTCTGGCTCCCTCTACGATGAATCGCGGCGGAAGAAATTCCTCGCACGTGCGGCGGAGGAGCAGGTGAAGCGGCTGGAAAAACCGGGGGAGTGGAACCGCTACGAGATCCGGGTGGAGGGCGCGCGCGTCGAACTCACGCTCAACGGCGAAAAGACCGTCACGTTCACCGAAGACGATGCCGCCATCGCTGCGAGTGACGGGCTAATCGCCTTGCAGATTCACGGAAACTGCCGGGCGGAGATCGCGTTTCGGAATCTGAAAATAGAGGAACTGCCGTGAGGGTTTCGGAAGCAAGGGTGAGTGGTTCGGGGTGGAGCGGCTTGTCCCCAAGGCGCTGGTTTTGACAGCGGTAGAACGTCCTGAAAGCGCGTTGGGGACAACACGCTCCACCTCCAAACCATGACGCCCGGGCAGATGTTTTACGAAGATCTCGCGGTGGGGCGAATTTATCGGAGCGCGTCGCTCGAGGTGACGCTGGAGGAGATCACGACCTTTGCAGCGCGCTATGATCCGCAGCCGTTCCATCTCGATCCAGGCGCGGGAGAGCAAAGCGTGTTTGGTGGGCTGGTGGCGAGCGGCTGGCTGACGGCCTCGCTGACGATGCGGCTGATGGTGACGAGTGAGTTTCGCTTTGGCAGCGGCGTCGTCGGGTTGGGCGTGGACTCACTGCGCTGGCCGCAGCCCGTGCGACCGGGCGACACGCTTGCGGCGGCAGTGGAAGTCGTCGCGATGCGCGCCACGGCGTCGCAGCCGGAGCACGGCGTCGTGAAGATCCGCACCACGACGACGAATCAGCGCGACGAGCCCGTGCAGATCATGGTTTCAAACGTGCTTGTCCGCCGACGCGGCGCGGGCAGTCCCGCGACGTGAAACGGTCTGCGTGAGCGTGGTCGGAAAACGTCGGCCGCGCGTCGGCGGGCTGGACGTCCGTCGTGCGCATGCCTTCGCTGCACGACAAATCCCCATGAAGCGTTTTTCCCCAAGGGCCGGAGTTGTTTTTTTCGCGTGTGCAGGCCTGGGCCTGAACTCCACCTGGGCTGCGTCTGCGACAGTAGAGGATGCGGTGGCACGCGCGGCGTTGCCGGAGTTTCAGATCATCCCCGCGCCGAAAACAGCGGAGTTGGCGCCGGCAGTGCCCGTCAGTTTGGAGACGTTTCGCGGCTGGTCGCGCTCGCAGGGTGACAACGGCGCGCGGCGCTATTCCACGCTCCGGCAGATCACGAAGGAGAATGTGCGTGACCTCGCGGTCGCCTGGACGTTTCGCGCGGATGACGGCGCCGCAAACATTCAGTGCACGCCGATCGCGGTCGACGGGTTGCTGATCGGACCAACGCCGGGCCGCGCTATTGTTGCGATCGATGCGGCAACGGGGGTGGAGCGTTGGCGAAAAAAACTCGAAGTGCCGCGGCAGACCCGGCCGCAGGACACGCCGGCGCGCCGCGGGCTGGTTTACTGGCCCGGCGATGCCGCGCACGCGGGGCGGGTTCTTTTTGGCTGCGGTGATTGGATCTACGCCGTTGATCCGAAGACGGGTGCGGCCACGGCAGGCTTTGGCGAGGATGGACGGACAGCGATCGCCACGGGCGCGACCGCGAGCGGCGCGGTGTATCTGCATATCTATGTCACTACCGGAATTAACGGCGACGTGTATGCCTTCGACGTGCGCAGCGGGAAACCGTTGTGGCGGTTCCATTCGGTGGCTCGCGGCGA
>JANPIT010000657.1:0-2423 GCA_031425115.1 Opitutaceae bacterium
TGGAATACGCCGCGAGCGCGGAGAAGCGCGGGCTCAAGGTCATCATCGCGGGCGCGGGTGGCGCCGCCCACCTTCCCGGCATGACGGCTTCGATGACGGCACTGCCGGTGCTGGGTGTTCCGGTGGAATCACACGCGCTCAAAGGCATGGATTCGCTCCTCTCGATTGTGCAGATGCCCGGCGGCGTGCCGGTCGCGACCTTCGCCATCGGCAAACCCGGCGCGATCAACGCTGCGCTGTTCGCCGCATCGATCATCGCCCAACACGACGCGGCCACCGCCAAAGCCTGGAAAAAGTTTCGCGCCGACCAGACGAAGAAAGTGCTGCGGGCGCAGCTGCCGCCTGCGGGAGCCAAGAGTTAGTCGAGTGGCGTCCAGAGCAACTGCCGGCAGGTGACAAAGCCGGCGCTTGCCGCTCTAGACTCTCAGCTCTCAGCTATCGACTCCGCATGATTCTTCCCGGCAGCACCCTCGGTATCCTCGGTGGTGGTCAGCTTGGGCGGATGCTGGCCCAGGCGGCGCAGACGCTCGGTTATCGTGTGCAGGTTTTCGAGCCCGCCGGGCCCTGTCCCGCGGGCGCGATCGCGAACAAGGAAGTGAACGCGAACTACGACGACCTCGCGGCGCTGACGGCGTTCGCGCGCGAGTGCGCGGTCGTCACCTACGAGTTCGAGAATATTCCGTCGGCCCCGCTCGAGGCCATCGCCTCCCTCACGGCGTTGCATCCCCAGGCAGCGGTGCTGCACATCACGCAGAATCGGCAGCGCGAGAAAGCCTGGCTGCGCGCGAACGGTTTTCCGCATGTGCGCTACGCTGAGGCGCTCGACGGCGAAGTCGCTGCCGCGATCGCCGAGGTGGGCCTTCCCTGTGTGGTGAAGACCGCGGACTTCGGCTACGACGGCAAAGGGCAGATGAAGATCGCGACGGACGCTGATCTCCAAAAGGCCGCGGCGATTTTCCGCGGGCGGCGCTGCGTGGTGGAGCGGTGGGAAGATTTTCTGTGCGAGGTGTCGGTGATTGTCGCGCGCTCGTCGACGGGAGAGACGCGCCCGTTTCCCGTTTCGGAAAACATCCACACACGCCACATCCTGGATTTCTCAATCGTGCCCGCGCGCGTGGCCCACACCGTCCGCCGCGACGCTGAGACGCTGGCCGCTGCGATTGCCGAAAAGCTCGGCGTCGTCGGCCTGCTCGCCGTCGAGCTGTTCGTCCTCAAAGACGGCCGCGTCCTCGTCAACGAACTCGCGCCGCGTCCGCACAACAGCGGCCACTGGTCGCTCGACGGCTGCGAGACGAGTCAGTTTGAGCAGCACGTGCGCGCCGTGTGCGGACTTCCGCTCGGAGGCGTGGTGGTGCGTGAACCCACCGTGATGGTGAATATCCTGGGTGACGCCTGGCGTTGGCAGGACGGGAAAGTCGTCGGCGAGCCCAACTGGTCGGCCCTCCTCAGCGCGCCGCGCACCAAGCTGCACCTCTACGGCAAAACCGAGCCGCGCATCGGCCGCAAGATGGGTCACTTCACCGTGCGCGCCGACGATATCGAAACCGCGCTGACGCAGGCGCGCGAACTGCAGTCGCGGCTTTGAGCCCGGCGCGAGGACCGCAGGCAGGAAGAGACGAGAAGCTTTTTCAGGAGCGGTTTTCTTTCAGCGCTGCGACATCTGCCGGCGTGTCGAGGTCCAGCGCGAGCTCGGGCAAGTCGACCGAGGCAACGCGTGAAGGGTCATCGTTGAGCAACGCGCGCGCGCCTTCCTCGCCCGTAAGCGCAGTCAGGGTCGGGAAGTGTTCGCGCAAAAACAGTGCGGGCGCACCGTGTCGCCCGGCGTAGTGCGCGGCCGCGATGCTGCGACCGCTCGTCCGCTGCACCGCGACGAGCCGCGCAATCGTGTCGGTCGAAAACCCCGGCTGGTCGCACAACGCGATCAGCGCCGCGTCGAGCCCACGGGAGAATTGTTGGAGCGTCGTCACGCCGGCCCGGATCGAAGCCGCCATGCCTTCGCTCCAGGCAGGATTCTCAGTGATGAGGACGGGGTAGGGGGCGAGGATCGGGCGGATCTTTTCGGCATGAGCGCCGAGGACGACGACGATGGGCCACGCGGTCGACGCGAGCGCGGCTTCCACGGTGTGGAGCAGCAGCGGTTTCCCTCGAACCTCCAGCAGCTGTTTCGGTTCGCCCATGCGGGTCGACGCACCCGCGGCCAGGATCGCCAGGCCAAATCTCAGGTGACAGGAGTCAGGGGACCGCGAACCGGGGACGGGAGACAGGAGAAACGGCACAGGCGACAGGGAATGGGAAACAGGAAGCGAACGGTCGCTCGTTGCCTGTCGCCTGTCTCCCGTTTCCGCCTGTCTCCCGTCACCTGTCTCCTGTTTATTCATGGATCGGTCGCACCCGTTCCCGGAGTGGGCGTGCTTCACGGCCGG
>JANPIT010000658.1:0-3017 GCA_031425115.1 Opitutaceae bacterium
AGCGCAAGCGGGTTTTCCGCCCGCGGAGCACCGCTAGAATGTCCGCGCGGGCAACGTGGGATCGAGGGCGCGGGCGTGAGCATAACGCATTCTCGCGTCGGCGGTTCGCCCCCGCGCAGCGAGTGAGTGGGCGAGCCCGGCATGGATCGCGGCGAAGCTGCCATCGAGCGTGAGGGCGCGCTCGAACTGATCGATCGCCTGATCGTGCCGACCCTGCGAGGCGTAGGCCAGGCCGAGATTGTAGATCGCGCGCAGCGAGTTCGGCTGAGCGCGAATGACCGTTTCGAACTGCGCGATGGCTTCGTCCGTGCGTTTAACTTGGCTGAGCACCAGCGCGAAGTTGAGCCGCGCCTCGTGGAAATCGGGGTGCGTGGCGACGATACGCTCGAACTCTTTAACGGCATCGGCGGTGCGCCCGCTCGCGACCAGGGCAGTCGCGTAATTGTTGCGCGCTTCGGCGTAGTCCGGCTTCAGCTTCAGCGCCGCCTCGAAGTGAGCCAACGCCTCCTGCGTCTTGCCGGTGGCGCCGAGGGAAATCGCCAGGTGATTGTGCGCGTAGAAATGGCGCGTATCGCGGTGCAATGCGGCGGCGAAGTCGCGCTGGGCTTCTTCGTGGCGCCCAGCCCGGCGGAGCAGTTCGCCGCGCGAGTCGAGCGCATCGGCATTTCCTGGGTTCAATTCGAGCGAGCGATCGAAACTCGCGTAGGCCTCGGCGTGGCGCTCGAGCGCCACCAGCGCGATGCCGAGGTTGTAGTGGGCGAGGGCGACATTCGGCTTCAGCTTCAGCGCTGCGCGCAACTCGGCGAGTCCGGCCTCGGCCTGGCCGAGCTGACGCAGGGCATTTCCCAGATTCATCTTTGCCTCAAAGTAGGTTGGGTTGAGGCGCAGCGCTTGCTCGTATTCGCGGACGGCACCCGCGAAGTCGCCGGTTTCGGCGAGAGCGAGGCCGAGATTATTGCGCGCGATCCACGCATCGGGGTGGTGGGCGATGGTGTGCGACCAGAATGTTTTCGCGTCGCGATAGGTGGTGGCGTGGCGTTGGGCGAGGAAGGCAAGGAGGACGGCGAGGATGCTTCCGCCGGCCGTGATCGCCTGCGATGCACGAAAAAATTGCAGGCCCGCCAGCGCCAGCGCGATCAACCCCGGCAGCGCCACGTAGGCGAGGTGATCCATCACCCAGGTGAAGCGCATGAAGGAGATCGGCACGAAACCCAGGAAGGGCACGAGGTGGAGCACGAACCAGCCGAGGCCGAACCCGACATGACGGCCCCAGGTTTGGCGCGCGCGCCAGGCGACGATCGCCACCACGACGAGGACAACCCACGGAGCGAGTTGCCACCAGGCAGTCGGGTCGATCCGCCACTGCGGATAAATGGGCAACAGGCCGGCGGGCCAAAGCGATTTGACCGTATAGAATGCGAGTGACGCGCCCGCGAGGGCAACGCGGTCGAGGGGCCCGCCGAGGGGTAGGGACTCGCCCCCAAGCGCCCGGCCGAATTGCAGCCAGATCGTCACGAGCCCGAGCACGAGTGAGATTGCGAAAAACGGGGCGAGCCGGCGTGTATCGTTCCAGTGGATGCGTCCGTGTTTCCACCACGTGTAAAGAACCAGGGTGATTGGAAACATGACCACGGAGGTCTTGCACAGCATCGCGACGAGAAACCACGCGAGGGCGCGGCGATAATCGCGGGGCGCGCCATGCTCGTCGAAGTCCAACCACGCGAGCAGGGCGATCAGCAGAGGCGGTAGCGACAGGGTGTTCTTGAGCTCGGCGATCCAGGCGACGGATTCCACCGCCAGCGGATGCACGGTGAAAATCAGTGCGCCGAGCCAGGCGTAGCGCAGTCCCAGCCGCGCGAATACGCGCCACAGCAGGAGGGCCCCGAGCGCGTGGAGGACGACGTTCGTGACGTGATACCCGAGGACGTGAGTGCCCCAGAGCTGCCACTGCACCCATTGCACGGTGAACTTGAGCGGATAATAATCGAGCGTCGGCGGCGCGAACCAGATGCGCCACAGGCCCGCGAGGTCGCGCAGCGCGAGATTCTCAGTAATGTCGAGATTGTCGTCCCACAGAAAACTCCCGTTGAGCGCGGGCCAGTAGACGAAGAACGCAGCGACAAAAATCGCGGCGGCGCCGAACAGGGAGTTCCGCCGCTCCGACGTCATGCGATCGCGGAACGGGTGGCTGCCCCGTCCGGAGGTGAAAGCGGTTCCGCGATGAACTCCCGCCACTGTGATTGAAACTGCTCGGCGAGCACACGTTGAACCTCGGCGTAGGAAATCGCGCGGCCCAACTCCGCGCGCAGCGAGGTCACGGTCCCGTCCTCGGCGGAAATGCCGCACGGCACGATGCCGCTGAAGTGGGCGAGTTGCGGATCCACGTTGAGCGCGAAACCATGATAGGTCACCCAGCGCCGCACCGCGACGCCGATGGCCGCGATTTTACGCCGGCCGACCCAGATCCCCGTGAGGCCGTCGCGTCGCGTCGCAGTGAGACCGAGCGTGCCGAGCGTGCCGATCACGACTTCCTCGAGGAATCGCAGATAGGCATGCAGGTCTTTGCGGGCCGCGAGCGACACGATGGGGTATCCGACGAGCTGCCCCGGGCCGTGGTAGGTGATGTCACCGCCGCGATTCGTTTTAACCACGGCCACGCCTTCGCGCGCGAGTTGTTCCGCGGTCCAAATCAGATGGGCTTCGGCACCGCTGCGTAGTCCCAATGTAAATACAGGGTCGTGCTCCGTGAAAACGAGCGTATCGGCGATTTCGCCGGCCAGCCGACTCGAGACGAGGGCCGTCTGTCGCTCGAACGCCACGCCATACTCCGTGCGTCCCCAATCGAGGACGGTGAGCGCGGGAGTGGCGGCGGCGGACATCGCGCCAACGTCGCCAAAACAGTGGCCGAGGCAATCTCGCGTTGCGACGGCCCGCGCTCGTAGTCGCGCTCAGGTGAAGGGTGTCCACGCCCTGCCGAACATCATCCAGCCCACCCCGACGAGTGCGGTGGCGCCGAG
>JANPIT010000659.1:0-10020 GCA_031425115.1 Opitutaceae bacterium
TCCAGAGTTGGGCGACCTCGATCGCCGTGCCGAACAGACAGAGGACGGCGATCAGCCACGCGCGGCAACCCAGCAGCGCGAACGCCGCAAGACCGAACCCGAAAAAGGCCACGGTGTTGCGCACAATCCCATGGTGATCCGCCCAAACGCCCAACCGACGTGGCATCCACGGAATGTATTGAAGATACGGCGACGAACGCAGCGCCAGGAACGCGAGCACCGCGCCAAGGCCGATAACGAGTGCGAGCCGCAGCGGGCGGGAGCGCTTGGAGACCGAGATGGCGTCGCGAGTGTTCACGCCAAGGCTTTCGGCACGGTGGCGTCCGCGAAGCTGGCATTGGCCAGCCGTCGGCAGTGGGCGAGCGTGTCGATCTCGGCACGCGTCTTATCTGTGCGGATACGAGCGATGCGCGGAAAACGCAGCGCGTAGCCGCTTTGGTGACGCGCGCTGGGTTGGATGAGATCAAAGGCGATTTCGAGAATCGTGTCGGGCACCACCGCGCGGTAACGACCGCGCACCTCCAGGGTGTTCGAGAGAAAATGCGCGGTCAACCGCGCGATCTCGACGTCGGTCAAACCCGAGTAGGCTTTGCCGACGGTCAGCAAGCGATTGTCATGCTCCTCGTCGCGGATCGCGAAGGTGTAATCGCTGAGGACATCGCGCCGCTTGCCGTGGCCGTATTCGACGCCGACCACGACAACATCGAGCGTGGCGTAGGCCTTCTTGAGTTTAAGCCACGCGAAGCCGCGTCGCCCCGGCGTATAAATGCTCCGCGGATCCTTCGCCATCAGGCCTTCATTGCCGCGCTGACGCGCCGCCAGGAAGGCGGCTTCGATCTCGACTTCGGTGGTGGCGGACTTGACGGGCGCGACTTGGAACGCGCCGGACCGCGCGACCTCGGCCGTCAGCAATCCCTCGAGCAGCGCGCGTCGCTGCGCGAGCGGTGCTTTCAGCAACGTCCGGCCATCGTGCCAGAGGAGATCGTAGAACGAGATGGAGACGGGAATTTCTGAACCGAGAAAGAAATCGTCGCCTTTGCGGCCGAGCCGCTTTTGGAGCTCGGCAAACGGCAGAGCGCGACCGTCACGCCACGCGAGCAGTTCGCCGTCGCCAATGAAATCGCCTGCGATCGCGTGGGCCGCGCGGGCGAGATCGGGAAACTGGCCGGTGATGCGTTTCAGATCGCGCGAGTAGATTTCGACGCGATCGCCCTGCTTGTGGAGCTGACAGCGAATGCCGTCGTATTTCTCCTCCAACCACACCGGCGGGGTCACCCGAGCGAGGATGGCCGCGGCCGTAGGCTCCGGGCTCGCGAGCATGAATTGGAGCGGGTTGAACACCCGCAGTTGAATCGTCGCGAGGGCGCCGGTGCGGGTGGCGCGCGTCACCTCTGCGATGTCGCCACAGAGCATGTTGGCTTCGCGCACGAGTTCGAGCGGCTGGCCCGCCGAGGCGGCGATCGCTTCCTCCACGAGACCTTCCTTCAAGCCGATGCGAAGATCGCCAGTGATGATCTTCACGACATACTTCGCCTCCGCCGGAGACAATTGCGCGAGCAACACCTGGAAGTGATCGAGTTTCGCGGCAGGTCCCCGGGCGGACGCCACGCGCGCGAAGAACTCCTCCACGTTTTCCAGGCGCATGGTCGCACCGCCGGTAGGGGTTGAAGGGCGGTGCGCGAGGAGGGCTTCGGCGGCGTCACCGGCGTCCGAGAAACGCTGATACACGAGGCGGTAATCGGCTTCGGATTGGTGGGCGGCTTCCAACACGGCGCGTTTGATCACCGACCAGCCCAGGGTGAGGACGCGACCGTCCGACTGGGGGAAGGCGCGAGCGGTGAAATAAAGCGCGGCGCGGGCGGCGTCTTCGGGCGAGAGTCCAGCGAGGTAGACGCGGAGCAGCTCAATTTTCTCCAGTTTCTTCGGGGTCGCCTTGAGCTGTTCGGCGACGGCCGCGAGGTGAACAAAGCAGTCCGGCGCCGTCGGGGTCGGATCCGCACCATCGTGCCCCTGCGGCGCGACGCTCCCGGCTGAATCGACGGCGGGAACGGGCACGACGGAGCTGCGGCTTGGGATGCCCAGTTCGAGCTGATTCGCTTCGCCGATCGCCCACGCCTCAATGCCGCGATCGCGGAGCGTGAGCGCAAATTCCTGCGCAAAGCCATGCAGCGTTAGGACGCGTTTCGGTTGCACGGCTTCGACGAAGCGCAGCAGGTCGGGATAGTCGGCGTGATCGGACAGCGGGAAGGCGGCGTCGCATTGGTAGCGGTAAATCGCTCCCGGATCCATTGCCCAGCCCGTGATCACCGCGGTGCGGCGTCGTGGGATTTTTTTGAGAAACGACGAGTTGTTCGCTTGCGGCGGGCAGATGACGACGTGGCCCCCGAGTTCGGCGGAGTTGAAATCTCGATACGCTGGAAACGTCATGCCGAGTTCCTCATAGACGCGCGTGAGTCGCAGGACGGGGGGCGCCAGCATCACGGGCAGTTTCGCGTCGGCCAGACCGCAGAGCAGTTCCTGGCTCTTGCCGAGACTGTAGCCGAAGAGGACCGGCGTCTCGCCGTCCTCGAGGCACGACTGGCAGAACGCTGCAATATCGCGGAGCACCTTTTCTGTCGGGGGAAAGACGTAGTGCGGCCGCCCGAACGTCGTCTCCATGATCAACACGTCGGCGCGCGGCGTTGCACAGAGCTCAGCCGAGCGTCCGGGTCGCAGTTTAAAATCCCCGGTGTAAAGCAGCGTGCCGTGCACATCGTGCGCGATGAGGCTTTGGGCGGAACCGTAGATATGACCCGCGGGGTAGAGGGTGATCGCGCAGTCAGCGGTCAGCGCTTCGGTGTGTCCGAACGGCAGAACGTGTTCGATCCGGGCGCCGGGCATGCGGGCTTGCAACAAGCGCGAGGTTCCGGCCGAGCACAGCACTTCACCGTGCGGCGCGATATGGTCGGAGTGGGCGTGCGAAACAAAAGACCGACGCTGCGCTAGATGCGCGTCGAGCCACCACTCGATTTGCGGCAGCCAGACCCCGGCCCGAAACTCCACTTGCCAAGACATGCGAGCTCCAATGTTAGCGGGAACCGGGGAACCTCAAGCGAGCGACGGGAAAAGGTATCTGTGGGCCGCGTGCGTAACGACAGGACCGCGCACCACTAACAACTAGGACAAACCGAGAGCCCACCCGACCAGTGACACCAACAAGGCCACGCCGACGAGCCACCAATACCACGGGACGCCACTGATCCGCTTGGGCGCGGGAACGCGTTTCGCGTTAAGTGGAGTAGCGTCGTCTTCGAAGGCCGACTCGGGCAAATCGAGGCCGTCATAGCGTGTATCCGCGTTTTCACGCCAGCCGGTGCGTTCATCGGCCCCGCAGCCCGGACACGCGCTCGCCGAGCGCGGGATCTCAGCGCCGCAGTTGGCACACTCGTCGGGCGGGGAGTGGCCCTTACGCTGCGACATTTTCCGCGAGGAAATATTTCCGTTTGGCGAGGCGCCACGCCGTGACAAAGAACGCCGTCAGCGGCACCGCGAGCAACATGCCGAGGATGCCGCCAAACGCCGTGCCCCAGAAAAATACCGCCACGATAATTACCACGGGATGCAGTCCGGTGTGGTGGCCCATAATCTTCGGAGTCAGGATCCAGCTCTCGACGCACTGCACGATGCCTTTGACAAGCAGCACGAGGCCGACGAGGTGCCAGCCGCCATCTGGTTGGAAAAAGGCGAGCGGCAGCGCGATTGCCAGGCCCAGGATCGTGCCGAGGTAGGGCACGATGTTGAGGACGCCGAGCATGAGGCCGACAAAGAGGCCGAATTTAAGTCCGACGATCGAGAAACCCACGGCGAGCAGGACGCCCATGATGAGGCCGATTAGAATCTGTCCGCGAAAAAACGACTCGATGATCGACACGAACTCGCTCGCCAGAAACACGACATCATCACGCACCCGCGGGCGGAGAAACGTCAGCTGCGAGCCGAGATTGCGAGTCGGTTGGCCCCGCATCAGCAGGAAGAAAAACAGATACACCGGCACAATCGCCATGTGCGTGAAAAACGCGAAGACATCGAGCACGCCCCCGAATGCCGCCCGGAGCGACGGGATGGTGTGGGTGAGCAGCGTCTTGCTCTCGGCCACGAGTCCGTCGGCAATCTTGCGGATACTTGGGTTGGCAAGGTATTGCTTCGAAAGAGTCATCCATTGCGGGTAATGCTCCTGCACGTAGATCGTCGCGCGCTCCCATAGGGTCGGAAGGTAGGCGACAAAATCGATCAGCTGCGCGATCAACGGCGGCACGAGCAGCAAAAACGCGACACCCGCCAGCAACACGACGAATCCATAAAGCAACACGACGGCGGTGAGCCGGCGCAGCTTGAGCCGCACCTCAAGAGATTCGACGAGCGGGCGTAGGATCAGCGCGAGCACTCCGGCAACCGCGAGCGGCCAGAGAACGCTCGAGAAAAAGATGAGCAGCCGTCCGAGCACAATCACCGCGATGATGATCAGCGCGATCGAGCCGAGAAACGCCAGGAGGGTGGCAGCGGAACCGACAATGCGACGCTGGCTATCAGTCAGAAGCGGAGTGGTGGGCTCGGACACACGAGCACTCGAATGAACCGCGCTGCCAGTGGCCAGTCTGGAATCAGCGGGATGGAAAACCCGCGCCGCGCTCCAGTCCGTCTTCGCCAACCTTCCGCTGGAAACGCGGGTCTACTTTTTTCGCATCGGGAACGGCACCGCGGTATTACCCGTGTGGTGCCGCCAGAGCCAGCGTGCCATCGCCGGCAGCAGGAAGATCGCGCCCACCATGTTCACCAGAAACATGAAGGTGAGCAGCAGACCCATGTCTGCCTGAAATTTGAGATTCGAGAACACCCAGGTGCTTACGCCGATTGCGAGGGTGAGGCCCGTGAACACCACGGCGGCGCCCGCGTCCCGCAGGGCGCCAAACATCGCGTCTTCGAAGTATTCGCCCGCTTTCAGCGCCGTCTGCAGCCGCGCAAAAATGTAGATTCCGTAGTCGACGCCGATGCCCACCCCGAGCGCAACCATCGGCAGCGTGGAGGTCTTTAATCCAATATCCAGATACACCATCAGGGCGTAGGCGAGGTAGTTCACGATCGCCAGCGGGACCACGATGCAGAGCGTCGCCCGCCCGCAACGGAACGTGATCAGGCACAGTGCAATCACCGCGCCGAAGACCCAGTAGAGAATCGGTTTCTCGGCGGCTTCGACGACTTCGTTGGTCGCGGCCATCACGCCCGCCGGTCCGCTCGCGAGCAGGAACCTGGCTTTGGGCGACGGGTGAGCGGCCGCAAATTCCTTTACGGCGTCCGTCACGGCGCGGAGCGTCTCGGCCTTGTGATCGGTGAGGAAGATCATGATCGGCATCACGCTCGCATCGGCGTTGAGAAAGCCCGAGCTGGTCTCGATCGGCGACGCGGCCTGCGCGAGCGCCTGCTGGTTGCGCGGCAGGATACGCCACTTGAGCGAGCCCTCGTTGAAATAAGTGTTGTAGATCTTGGCGATCGACGTGAGCGACATCACCGATTGCACGCCGGGCACGCGCAGGAGCCGGCCCTCGAGTTCATCCATCAAGCTCACCACCTCGTAGTCGACGCTGCCATTGGGCACCGTTTCGACGATCACCGACATCACATCGGCGCTGATGCTGAACTTCGACGCGATCATCGACGTGTCGAGATTGTAGCGCGAATTCGGGTGCAACTCCGGCCGGCCCGCCTGCGTATCGCCAATGTGAATGCGACTGGCCGTGCGTTCGCCCCAGATGCCCAACGCCAGCCCGATCACGATGATGATCATCGAAGGCCTGGGTTTCATGCCGTAGGCCAGCCGCCGCCATAAGACATCGCCCTTCGCCCGGCGCCGTGCGACCCACGTCGCGTAGGACGGCGGTAGACGCAAGTAAGAGAGAAGGAGGGGAAGCAGGAAAAAATTGGTGATCGCGATCACGCTCACACCGAGGCTGGCAGTGATCGCGAGCTCCTGGATCGCGGGGATTTTTATCACGAGCATCGTGATGAAGCCAACGGTGTCGGTCAGTAACGCGACGATACCGGGGACGATGAGCTGCATGAACGCCGCACGGGCGGCGGTAGGGCCATCCTGGCCTTTGAAGACCTCGTTGCGAAACGTGCAAATTTTCTGCACGCCGTGGCTGACGCCGATGGCGAAAACGAGAAACGGCACCAGGATCGAAAATGGATCGATGCCGTAACCGAGCGCGGTCAGCGCGCCCAACTGCCAGACGACCGCCACAAGCGAGCAAACGATGGGCGCAGCCGCTAGTTTCCAACGGCCTGCGTAGTTCCACACCAGCAGTGCGGTGACGACAATGGAGACGGCGAAGAGCGCAAGCACTCCGCGGGCGCCGTCACCGACATCGCCGATGAATTTGGCGAAGCCGATGATGTGCACCTTGATGGCTCCTTTGCTTTCTCGCTCGACCCGCTCCCGGATCGCCTCAAGCGCCGCCGCGACGCGGTTGTAGTCCACTTTCGCGCCGGTCTGCGGATCGACTTCCGAGAGCTGACCGATGACCATGGCGCCGGTGAAGTCGTTGGCCACGAGTTGCCCGAGCCGGCCGGACTTGATAATGTTTTCCCGGATACGCGCGAAGTCGGCTGCGGTCGGCGTCGCCGGAAATTCGGCCGGCACGACGTTTCCGGCGGAAAGCCCGTCGTCGATCACCTCGATGAACCGAACGTTCGGGGTGCGGATCGACTGGACCTGAGCGCGATCGACTGCCGGGAGAAAGGTGACCTCGTCGGTTACCTTCTTGAGTGCTTCGAAAAACTCCGGGGTGAAGATGTCTCCGCGCTCGACGCGGAGCGCCACCATCACGCGGTTCGCTCCCCCGAACTGCCGCTCGTGTTTCACGAACGTGCGGATGTAGCCGTGCTCGAGCGGCAGCGATTTATGGAAGCTGGCGTCCACCCGCAGCTGTAACGCAAACCAGCCCATCAGCACCGTCAGGGCCGCGAAGACACACACCAGCGGCGTGCGGTGGCGGAACATCCAAGAGGTGAAGCGCTCGAGCATGGAGTGGGGTGCGCGCGCTTTAGGGCGGCGTGGGCGCACGTGCGCCTGGGGAAAGCGAGTTCGCCGTCGGCGGGCTTGGCTCGATCACCGCGGCGCCGGTCTCGCCAAGCGCCAGGAGGCGCGAACCCGGCAATTCGATCAGCCGGGCAATCGCCTTGGCGGGCGGCGAGCCGGATTGGAGGAAAGTTTTTCCATCGTCGCGACTGACCAGGAGCGTCCCAGCGCTGCCGGCCAGAACGATCGTGCCGTCTTGAATTCGCACCGCAGTGGCGAGAATGACGGGGTCCGGCGTGGCGATCCGCTCCCAAGTCGCGCCGTCGTCGTTGGAGCGAAATACCTGCCCACGCAGGCCATGGGCGAGCAGCGTGCGTTCGGCGAGCGGCAGCACGCCGAAAAAGGAGCCCTCGTAAGGTGCGGCGATTCGCGTCCACGTCGCGCCGGCGTCGGTCGACCGCAGCAACGTGCCGCGCTCACCGCCGAGATACAGCGTGCCGCTGGGACCTTGGGTGATCCGATTGAAATGGAAGTCATCCTCCGTGATCTTCCGCTTGGTCCAAGTGAAGCCCCCGTCCTTGGTTTCAAGATACGTCGCGTAGGCGCCGACGGCAATCACGTGCTGCGCATCCAGCGCGATCACGTCGAGAAACGAATCCTGCAGGTTGTCGCCTTGGAATTGTTTTTTCCAGGTCCGCCCGGCGTCGGAGGTGGCGAGGATGAGCGCATCGTGGCCCACCGCCCAACCACGCGGACTGGCGGCGGGACTCGGCGGGAAGGAGATGCTGGTCAGGGTGCCCGGCGCGACGCGCGGCGCCGCTTGCCATGTGCGCGCTTGATCGCTCGAGCGCAAAATCGTGCCGCGTTCGCCGACGACGAGTAGTTCGCTGCCCACGCGGACTCCTTCGAGGAGCAGCATGCGCGGCGCGATCTCGGCGGCGGTCGCGCTCAAGCCGCCGAAACCCAGGCCCAGCCCCAGTCCCGTAGCCGTCAGGGCGGCGAAGAGTCCGAGTGGAGCCGATCGTCGCATGCGGCGGTGCGATTCGACTGCGGGATGCTTCGCTGGGCGCTGAATGGTAATCAGGGCTGAAAAAAGGCGGGCCGGCGCCCGCCTTTTCGTTCTTTCCTCACCGCAGGCCGTCGCGCCGCAACGAGTCAGGGGTATAGTCGGCCGGAGTGCGCTTCAGGTTGAAGTCATACATCTTGTTCTCGTTATCGAGGCCGATCGCCAGGTAACGGCCGTTCTGGAGATCGAGGTGCACCTCAAGCGTGCTCCAGAAAAGTTGCGCATCGTAATAATTGATACAGTGAGCCTCCGAGACGCGCCACATCTGGCCGCGACCGTCGTATTGGTCGGCGGCGAGAATCTGCCACGAGTCCTCGTCGATGTAAAACGTGCGGCGGCTGTAGAGGTGGGATGTGCCCGGCTTGAGCTTAGCGTCGACGACCCAGACGCGGTGGAGTTCGTAGCGGGCGAGATCCTGATTGATGTGAAGCGGCTTCAGGATCTCGGACGCCTTGAGTTTGTCGCTGTGCAGCTTGTAGGCGTTGTAGGGGACGATGATCTCTTTTTTGCCGACGATGGTCCATTGGTAGCGGTCCGGCGCGCCGTTAAACATGTCGAACTGGTCACTGGTGCGCTGACCATCCGCGTGCGTGCCCGGATTGTCGTAAGCCACATTCGGGGCGCGGACGACGCGGCGGCGGCCGGCGTTGTAGACCCAAGCGTCGCGCGGTTTCTTGACCTGATCCATGGTTTCGTGGGCCAACAAGATTGTGCCTGCCACCTTGGCCGGTGCCGTCGCGGCTTGCTTGAAGTAGATGAGCGTATTGCTGGCCTCGAGCTCCTTGGTCGTGATGTCCGGGCGGGCGTAATTGAAGAGAAACTCGTCGTCGAACTTCACGAGCTGATAGCCGCCGCCGCGCTCGACGGCCGCTTGGTCAATGAACCGCGCGGCCGCGACGCCGCGATAACGGGTGAGAAAATTCCATACGACTTCGAGACCGCTTTGGGGAATGGGAAACGGGATGCCGGCGACGGCACCGGTGATGCCGTTGCCGTTGGAGACAAGCTGCGCGCTAGTGGCATTCTGGCGCGTGGCTTCGTAGATGCGTGTGGGATTGGTCGCGCTGCGGCGCGAGGGATAAACGACGAGCTTGTAATTTGGATACGCCTTCAGGACTGCCAAGTGGCCGGCCGTGAGTTTGCCTTCATGCGTGCCGACATTGCCCGGCGTGATGGTGTAGAGCGGTTGGTCAGCGGCAAACGGATCAGGATGGTGGTCGCCCGCCTTGTATCCAGCGGGCGGAGTCGTGAGGCCGCCGGTCCATGCGGGAATCGAGCCGTCGGCGTTGCCCTTGGCCTCGCCGCCGAGCGGTGTGAGATCTTTGCCCAGGCGCGCAGCCTCGGTCTCGGCCACCGCGGCGAAAGCGGGGATCGTGAAGAGAACGGCAGCGCCAACGGCTGACAAACGAGAGAGGACAGAGAAAGAGGTTTTCATGTCGGGAGGGAGTCCGCGTTAGAAAGAATATTTCACCGTGGTCGCGAAGTAGTCGCGATCGGAGAGCAGGTTGAAACGGCCGGCGCCGGAGAAGTTCACGTAGCGAAGTTCGAGGGTCCAGGCGTTGCGGTAGGTAAACTCGACGGAAACGTTCACGCTCTTGCGGCCGTGGATGTAGTTGCCGAGAGGCAGCGGGGTGTTGCCGCGCAGGTCCTGCGTGTAGGCAATCGTGGGCGTCATGTTCACGTTCGGGAAGATGTTATTGTAGTCGAGGCGGCCCAGGACCTGGTAGCCCCAGGAAAACTCATCGGCAAACGCGTCCGAATTGGTCGCGACAAAGGTGGGGAAGCCGGCGCCGTTCATCGAGGCCTGTGACCCCGAGGTGAAGGTGCCTGGACCGTCGTAGCGCAGCGTCGATTTATCCGGGAGATTCACCCACACGCCACCGACTTCGCCGAGCAGCGT
>JANPIT010000660.1:0-7802 GCA_031425115.1 Opitutaceae bacterium
CTCCGGCAGCCGCGCGAGCAACGAGGACAGCACTACCGCCCCGACAAACACGCTCACAAAAAACCACTGAAACACCTCGAGGTCGATGCCCCTCCCCGCTTCTCCCGCTTTCAGAAAAACGCCCCAGACCACCGGCGACAACCCGCCGATGAAGGCGGTGACCGCACCGTGGATCGAAACGGCCAACGTGCGCTCCTCGCCGTTCACGATTTTTGGCAGGTAGTTCAGGTTCGCGATCGCCCAAGTCGCAACGCCCAGCCCGAGGAGAAAATATGCCACAAACACTCCCGCGGTGCCGCCGAACCCGTTTTCCAAATAGAACCACCAGTAAACCGCGACCACCGCGTAGAGTCCCAGCCCGAGTAGGAAGAAAGGTCGCGCACCCGTGAAATCGATACGCCGCCGGATCACCCAGGCGGCAACCATCACCCCGACATAGCGCGCGACTTCGAACAGCATGATCTGGCCCGTCGAGAGCTGCGGTCCGACTTTCAAATAGTAAGCCGAGAACGGTGGAATCGGCGTTGCCAGGATCGCGCATCCGACCGCGAGCCACACATAGCTGCGAAAGGTGGAGCGCTTGAACAAATGCCGCGGAGTATCGCGTAGCACCGTGCGGAGACTGATCGAGGTCGGGCGCTCAGCATCCGGCAGCTTCTTCAACGAAAGATAGCTGATCGCCGAACCGAACAGCGCGATCGCGTATTGCGCGAGCAGTGCCGCGTAGACCGGCAGCAACGCGAAGAGTGCGGCGCTTGCCAGCAACGTGCCGACGCCCGCGATTGCCGAGACGAATTGATCGGTCGCGAAGTAGCGCCCGCGCACCCGCTCCGGCAGGATCGCATAGAACCACGACGTCCCCGAAGCCGCGCCGATCGACCGGAAAACGCAGAAGAAAAACACACTCCAAATCAGCGCCCGCAGCATCCACGGCTGCACCTCACGCATCAGCGCCAGCGCCGCGAGCAGCGCGGGCACACCCAGGAAAAAACTGCGTGTGCGCCAGCCGCCAAGCATCACGGCTTTGAAGCCGTAGCGCGGCAACAGCGCCGTGGATACGATTTGCAGCGGCGTGAGGACGAAAACGAAAGAATACGCCAAGCCTACCTGAAAGGGCGACGCCCCGAGTTCCTCGGCGAAAAGCACCATGGGTGTCCCGATGCCAATCTGCCACGCCAGCGCGTTGAAGAACGCGAACGTCAGCCCGGGGCGGAACGGGAAGAGATCGGGATCAGACTTGGCGGTCGGAAAAATTGAGAAGCGCACAGGCGGGCGGTGCTGGAAGCGGACAGACGCTTCAATTTTCCCGGCCAATTAAGGAAACACTGCCGCTCGCCGTCATTCGCCCGACGCGCCGCCACCCATGCGACGACGCCCTCACGCGAGCACTTCCTTCACGACATGCCCGTGCACGTCGGTCAGCCGGTAGCGCCGGCCCTGGAACTTGTAGTTGAGCCGTTCGTGATCGATGCCGAACAAATGCAGGATCGTCGCGTGCAGGTCGTGGATGTGCACTGGGTTTTTCGCGATGTTATAGCCGAACTCGTCGGTCTCGCCATACGTCATCCCCGGCTTCACTCCGCCGCCCGCCATCCAGAGCGTGAAGCAGCGCGGATGATGATCGCGCCCGAAATTTCCCGCCGTAAGCGGCCCTTGGCAATAATTGGTCCGCCCAAACTCCCCGCCCCAGATCACCAGCGTGTCGTCCAGCATGCCACGTTGTTTCAAGTCCGCCACCAACGCCGCGCTCGCACGATCCGTCTGGGCGCACTCGCGCTTGATGCCACCAGGCAAGCCGGCGTGATGATCCCAGTCTTGATGATACAACTGGATGAACCGCACGCCGCGTTCTGCCAGGCGCCGCGCCAGCAGGCAGTTGGCGGCGAAGGTCCCCGGCGTCCGCGCGTCGGCCCCGTAGGACTCGAAGACATGCGCGGGTTCGTCCTTTAAATCGGTCACCTCGGGCACGCTCGTCTGCATGTTGAATGCCATCTCGTAATTCGCGATCCGCGCCGAGATCTCGGCGTCGGGCGTCCCGGCGAACTGGTGCTCGTGCAACTCACGCAACCGGTCGAGGGCAAGTCGGCGGTTTTCCGCGGAGACCCCTTTGGGGTTGCCGAGATACAGCACGGGGTCGCCACCCGAACGGAACCGCACGCCTTGGTGCTTCGCCGGCAAGAAACCGGAACCCCACAAGTGTGACGTCAACGGCTGCCCCTTCTTGTCCTTCGTGATCAACACCACGAACGCCGGCAGGTTTTCATTCGCGCTGCCCAACCCGTAGTCGAGCCACGAGCCGAAGCTCGGCCGTCCGGGAATTTGCGAACCGGTCTGCATGAACGTCACCCCGGGCCCGTGGTTGATCGATTCGGTAAACATCGAACGCACGATGCAAAGATCGTCCGCGATCTTCGCGGTGTGCGGCAACAGCTCGCTCATCCATGCACCGCTCTGGCCATGACGCTCAAACTTGAACGGCGAGCCCGCGATCGGGATCGAGCTTTGGTTGCCCGACATCCCGGTTAACCGCTGGCCGCCGCGCACCGCATCAGGGAGTTGCTCGCCATGCCGTTGATTCAGGAGCGGCTTGTGGTCGAACAAATCCAACTGCGAAGGACCGCCGGACTGGAAAAGATAGATGATGCGTTTCGCCTTGGGCGCGAAATGCGGCTGCAGGAGCGGCTCGGCCGCGTGCGCCCGACCGCCCAACAATTCCGCCAGCGCGATGCCGCCGAGTCCCAGCGCGAGCCGGTTGAGGCATTCACGCCGGCTCATGGCGAACCAGGGTTCGCCGCCGGTGCACACGGGGCCTGGCATGATTTGCGGTTTCATCGCCAGTGCCTTTCCGAGGTGGAGCGCGCTGTCCCCCACGCGCTTTCCGGACAGACGCCGTAACTCGAGCGCGTTAGGGACAACGCGCTCCACCTCGAACCCTGCCTCCCCTCGTTGGTTGTCTTCATCGTCGTCAGCGTTTCACCACAAACGTGTCGTGGCTCATCAGGGTGTTGATCACGGTCGCGAGCGCCGCGACCTCCGGCGCAGGCAGAGTCGCGTCGCCCGGCGTGTCACCGATTTTCAAATACTCCGCCGCCCGTTCCGGATGCCGGCGATACCACTCGAGTTGCTCCTCGTGCATCCGCCCGACGATCCCGCGCTCCGCCGCATCCGGCGGTCGGCCCGTGGTGCGAATAAACGCCTGCGCGACCAGCTCATCGCGGCGGCCCCCGCTGTCGCGCTGCACCTTCTCGGCGAGGACGCGCGCGGCCTCCACGAATTGCGGGCCGTTGAGCAGCACAAAAGCGTGGAGCGGCGTATTGGTCGTATCGCGCCGCGCGACACACACGACGCGCTTCGGCACATCGAACGCCTCCAGCATCGGCGCTGGCCCCGTGCGCCGCCAAAATGTGTAAACGCTCCTCCGGTAGAGCTGCTCTCCCTTCCCGGCCGGCGCCGGCTTGAACGACTCGGGGATATCGTAGGTAAACACTGGCTGCCCACCGATTTTCTCCACCAACAACCCGCTCACGGCGAGCGCGTGGTCGCGAATCATCTCTGCCGGCAGCCGATAACGGGCGCCGCGCGCGAGCCAGTTGTTTTCCGGATCGTCCGCCATCACTTCACTCGTGGCGAAGCTGCGCTGACGATACGTGTGCGAGAGCAGGATGGTTTTAAGCAGGGCCTTCACGTCCCAGTTCAGGCGGACAAACTCGCCCGCCAGCCAGTCCAGTAATTCTGGATACTCGGCGCGTTCGCCCTGGCTGCCGAAATCGTCCACCGTCTTCACCAGCCCGCGCCCGAACATCGCCTGCCAAAAGCGATTCACCGTCACGCGCGCCAACAGTGGATGCCGCGGCTCCGTCAGCCAGCGCGCGAGCCCAAGGCGATTGCGCGGCTGCTCCTGCGGAAATGCCGGCAGCGCCGCCGGCGTGTCCGGACCGACCGCCTCACCACGCTGGTCGTAGTCGCCGCGTTTGAGCACGTAGGCCGGCTTCGGCTGCGGCAGCTCGCGCATCACCATGATATCCTTCACCTCGTCGGCGAGTTTCGTGTGAGCCGCCCGCGCCACGGTCAGAGCGGTAACCTGCTGCCGATAGGGCTCGTCGTGATTCTCCAGATAGTAGGCGAACAGCGCCTGCCGTTCGGCCACCTGCAACGCTGCCGTTGGTTTCTCCCGCAACGCCGTGATCACCCCACTGGAAAAAACTTCGCGCGCTTCAATCTCCGTGAGCTCGCGCCCGAACACGCGCAGGTCATCCACCATGCCGCCCTTGAAACCACGGTCGCGAAAGCGTTCACCGAGCGTCAGCGTGTCTCCGCCGCCACCCCGGATATCCTTCGTCAGGTGATCGCGCACGACGTCGACCGGGATCGGCGCGCCATTGACATACATCCGGAGACCGGCCGCGCGGCTGCCACCATCGTTGGTCACGGTGACGTGCACCCATGCCTTCACCGGCAACGGCTCGATCGCGCGAACGGAAATGGCATCGCCGGGCCAGAAATGAATCAGCGACCATTTCAGCCGCCCCTCCTCGATCAGCAGTTCGTAGCCGCGGCTCCCGGCATCGGTCCACGCTCGAGACCGATGCAGCACCACCGCGCGCTCCTTCACGTCGGGCGTTTGGATCCAGAGTGAAATCGAAAAACGATCATGGCGTTGAAAGTTGCCCAGCGAGGTCTTGATCGCGTGATCGCCCGTAAGCTTGATCGCCTGACCGCTACGACCGGGAACCGATTCGTTCTCCGGCGAGGTCGTCGCCACCTGCTTCTCGTCAATCAAACTGGTGAACTTCGCGAGCGTCGGAGCCTTCTCCGCCGTGGAAGGTGCCTCTTGCGGCGCCTCGGCCGCGGCGTCCGTCGGCGGCTTGGCATCCGCGGCGCGGTTCGTGCCTTCGCGCCCGTCGAAATCGAAGCGCGCCAGCTCGTCATTCAAGTGGAGCGCTGGACCTGACTGTAGGCCAGCGAGCTTGCTCGCGCTCTGGGAAGCGCCCGCCAGCGGGCTGCCTACGTCAGCCGGAATCGCCGGCCGCCGCGCGAGCCAATCCGCGAACGCCCCGCGCCGCGACTCGCGCAGGGCAGAGAGTTGCTCCTCCGCTGATTTTTCCGCCGCGATGGCCTCAGCAATTTGTTTTTTCTGCTCTGCGGACGGCAACCCCAGCGCGGGCGTCGGCGCCGATTGGGTGAAAAATGAATACAATCCCGCCTCGTCGATATCGTCGAAGAAGGCGAAGAGCTGATAAAACTCCTTCTGCGAAATCGGATCGAACTTGTGGTCGTGACAGCGGGCACACTCGAGCGTGAGGCCGAGAAATGCGGTGCCAAACGTCGTCACCCGATCGTTGACGTAGTTGACGCGATATTCCTCCTCCACCGAGCCTCCCTCACTCTCCTGCGGGTGCAGTCGGTTGAAGGCCGTCGCGAGCACCTGCTCCTCGGTCGCGTCGGGCAGCAAATCGCCCGCGAGTTGCCACGTCACAAATTTATCCCACGGGAGATTTTCGTTGAACGCCTTGATCACCCAGTCGCGCCACGGCCACATTTCGCGCTCGCGATCGACTTGGAACCCGTAGCTGTCGGCGTAGCGCGCGAGATCGAGCCAGTCGACCGCCATGCGTTCGCCGTAGCGCGGCGATTGCAGCAGCCGGTCGATCAATTGCTCATAGGCGCGCGGACTCGCGTCGCTCACAAACGCCGTCACTTCCGCCGGCGTCGGCGGCAGGCCCGTGAGATCGAACGACACCCGCCGGATCAACGTCGCGCGATCGGCTTCGGGCTGCGGCGCCAGTTTTCGCGCGGCCAGCCCGGCGAACACGAAATGGTCGATGGCATTTTGCGGCGCGATGCCGGCCGCGGGAGACTTCGGCCGCCCGGGCGGCGTGACGGACGCCAGCGGTTGAAACGACCAGTGCGTTTGGTAAGGCGCGCCCTCGTCGATCCAGCGCTTCAGCGTGTCGATCTCCGCCGCGCTGAGCCGGCCCAACTTTGCCTCCGGGGGCGGCATAACTTCCTCCGAATCCGTGCTGGTGATACGAAAGACGAGCTCACTTTCCGCGCTTTTGCCCGGGACGATGGCCGCGACGCCATCCTTCACGCGCAGCGCGCCTTCCTTCGTGTCGAACCGCAGCTTCGCTTTGCGCGAACTCTCGTCGGGTCCGTGGCAATGGTAGCACTTGTCCGAGAGAATCGGCCGCACGTCGCGGCCGTAGTCGATCGCAGCCGCCCCGGCTCGCGACGCCGCGAGTGCCAGGGCAAGAGCCGTGATGGGGATTCGGATGAGCACGCAGGCACAAGCGTGCGTCCCGTGCCGGCTCGCGCAACCCTTCACTCCGTTCTGAGTGAAGGAACTTCGTCGGTCAGAGCACTCCCCTCAACTCAGCCCGTCAGGCCACTTTGCACGCTTCGCGCACCGCCTCGACCATCCGCTTCTGGCGCGCTTCGACGGTCGCCATGATGGATTTCACCTTGGCCTTCGCCTTTGCCGGATCCCGGTGGATAGCTTCAAGCCGGGACCAGAGTTCTTTGCCGTTCGTCTCGTCGACTTCGAAGAACCAATCGTTGGCTCCAATATCCCGATACATCTGACCCTTGCACGTATCGGTCGGCTGGCGGACGTAAAACGTCGGCGTCCCCGTCTGCAGCGCGATCAACGGCGAGTGGCACTCCACGCTGACGACGCACTGCGCCTTGGCATAAATCGAAGCGGCCTCATCGGGCAGCCAGTAGGTGTCGCGCCAGACGACGTTCTTCTTGATCTCCGCCGGAAGCGGATCGACGAGCACGGCTTTGCCCATCTCTACCTGATAGGTCATCTCGGCGCAGACCATGACCTTGTTGCCCGTGTTCTTGACGTAGGAGACGATCATCTCGCGCAGCTTCGCATGGTCCTGCTCCGTCGTGCGGTCGTTGATCGCATCCTTGATCTTATCGTCGGCACCGGGAGCCGTGTTGCGGATCTTGTAATAAGGGGTGTAACGCAGCCGCGGGATGACGCTGATAAATTTGCCCGCCTCCAGCTTATTGGCCGCGAGCCAGGCGTGGCCCTTCGCATCATCGCGCAGATGCATGCCGAGCTGCGCATCGGGGCCGAATTCCAGGATCGGCGTCTTCACGCCTTGGGACTTCAGATAATCGCGGGTGATCGTATCGCGGCAGAAGAAGAAGGCCGCACGATCCATGATATACCGCAGCTCGGCGTTGAGATGCGTGGGCGGCAGTTTGAGCGCGCGTTCGCGGAGACTCATCAGCGTGCCGCCCTCCACATCGCGTTGCGCGCCGAGGCCCGAGATCGGATCGTTGCTCACGCCAAAGACACCGACCGGTTTGCCGGTGGCCTTTTGAAACGCCACCGCGTGGTTCGCCGCCGGAAAACCCGAACCCGAACCGCTCAGGTAGAGATCGGTATCTTCCCACGCCTGCGTGAGCGCGGGCGTCGTCGGCTTGTTATCTTTCCCGACGCTACCCTCGGCAATCTTCAGCCGCGGATATCCCTTCGTCAGCAGATCGCGCGAACCGTGTCCGAGAGCGCCCGGCCACAAGGTCACTTCCGCTTCCGGGAAATGCTTTTCGATGAGGCTGAGCGCCCCAGGCGTGTGCCCGATGTCGCCGATGTTTACGCTCTGCCAGGAGCTGCGCAGCAGAATGCGAGGCGGCCGACCACTCTTGGCGGCGGCGGCGAAAAGCGAAGGACGCGCAAGGGCGCTTGCAGCCGTGACGGCCGCAGTGTGGGTGAGGAATTGGCGACGATTCATAGAAGTGAGGAGAGAGGAGAACTGTTGGTAGGGCGAGGCGTCCCCGCCGAGCCG
>JANPIT010000661.1:0-4209 GCA_031425115.1 Opitutaceae bacterium
ACCAGGGCGATACTCTCTGGGGCGTGCCCGAGCCCGTCCGCCAAAATTACCAAATCCTCCGTCACCGCGTGGACGCATTTTTTGGTGTGACGTCTCCATAAACCCCCGCTCCCCTCGCGTCTCTCTCTCCCTTTCTCTCCGCTCTTCGATTTCGTCTCGCCCCCTTTCATGCAACACGTGTTCGTCACCGGCGCCGCCGGTTTTATCGGTTCCAATCTCATCGATCGGCTGCTCGCGGACGGCGCGCGCGTCACCGGCTGGGATAATCTCTCCACCGGCCAGATCCGCTTCCTCGACGGCGCACACAAAAACCCTCAGTTCACGCTCGTCCGCGGCGACAATCTCGACCTTCCCGCGCTCACCGCCGCGATGAAGGGCGTCGATTTCGTTTTCCATCTCGCCGCCAACGCCGACATCCGCGACGGCTGGAAACACCCCGCGAAGGACCTGCAGCAGAATACCATCGCGACCTTCAACGTGCTCGAGGCCATGCGGGCCAACGGCGTGCCGCGTATCGCTTTTTCTTCTACGGGCTCCGTCTACGGCGAGGCGCTCGTCACGCCCGAGCGCCCCACGCCCGAGACCGACCCATTTCCCATTCAGACTTCGCTCTACGGTGCTTCCAAAACCGCGGGCGAAGGCCTCCTCGCCGCCTACGCCGAGGGCGGCCAGATCGCCGAGGCTTACATCTTCCGCTTCGTTTCCATCCTCGGCGAACGCTACACGCACGGCCACGTCTTCGACTTTTATCAGCAACTCGTCGCGCACCCGGATCATCTCCGCGTCCTGGGCAACGGTCAGCAGCGCAAGAGCTACCTTTACGTCCAGGATTGCGTCGAAGCGATGCTGCACGTCACACGCCGCGGCACCGCCCGCGACGCGAAGCACCACACCCAGATTTACAACCTCGGCACGCCCGAGTTCGTGCAGGTCAATGACAGCATCCGCCACATCTGCGGCGCCCTCGGACTCCAACCGCGCCTCGACTACACCGGCGGCGACCGTGGCTGGATCGGCGACAATCCGTTCATATTTTTGGATACAAAGAAAATCCAGGCCACCGGCTGGAAACCGCAGCTCACCATCGAGCAGGGCATCGTCAAAACCCTCCGCTGGCTCGAGGCGAACCGCTGGGTCTACGACGCCCGTCACTGAGCCCGCCCATCCGCCCGTCCGTATCGTTCTCTTAATCGTAATCGTTCTCGTTCTCCCGGTTCTAAAAAAGAGAACGATTACGATTACGAGAATGAGAACGATCACGACGACCAACGGCGACTAACCGACCGAGCATGCGTCCCCCCGTCCCCGCCTTCCTCCGCTCGCCCGCGCTCTGGTTGCTGCTGGCGACCTTCGCGCTGGAATTTTTCGTCTTCGACCAGTTCGGCGCCAAGCGCCACACCAACGTCTATCCGCGTTGGAACGACCAGATTCAGTATCTAAGCGAGGCCTACACTGCCTATGAGCGCTCGCGCACCGGGGGCTTCGCTGTCGCCCTTGAGGGCACGCTCACCAATCCTTCGGCCCAGGGCACGCTCCACGACACCGCTGCCCTCATCGCGTTCAAGCTCGCGGGCCCCTCGCGCAGCGCCGCGCTCGCCCTCAATCTGCTCGCGCTCATCGCGTGGCAGGCCGCGCTCTTTTTCGCCGTCACCCGTCGCAGCGGCTCGCCCGCGCTCGGTTTCGCGTCGGCCATGCTGCCGCTCGCGCTCGCCGGCCCGTGGCAAAACGTGCCCGGCTCGGCCTACGACTTTCGCCTCGATCACCTCGCCATGTGCGGCCTCGGCTTCGCCAGCGCCCTCGCGTTAGCCACCGACGATTTTCGCTCCCGTCGCTGGTCGAAAATTTTCGGCGCCGCCGTGGGGCTCACGCTCGCTACGCGGTTTATCACCGCGACCTATTTCGTCGTCATCTTCGCTGCGCTCCTCGCCTGGATTCTCGCGGGCTCGGATCGCAAAACCCGCGCGCTCAACCTCGGCCGCGCTGCTCTGCTGGCCGCGCTGCTCGCCGGGCCCTTTTTCTGGCTCAACCGCGAGCGCATCCTGGAATACTATTGGGTCGGCCATTACATCGGTCCGGAGAGCACCATCCGCAATCAGGGCTTCGATGCGATCGCTTCGATTCAATTCGTCGCCGGCCACCTGGCGCGTCTCCACCTCGGCCCGTGGTTCGCCAGCGCCGCCGCGCTGGGCGCGCTCGCGTTCTTCACGCGCCAAGGGGAACGCAATCCCGCCACCCGCACCACCGCCCTGCTCGGCGCCGTCTTCTTGCTGGCCCCGGCCCTGGTGCTGACGGTCCACCGCCAAAAATCCGAGGTCGTGCTCAGTGCCCTCGCGCCCGGCGTGGTCCTGCTTGTCGTCGCGCTCTGGCTGGGCCTCGCCCGTGCCGGCAACACGCGTCGCGCCTTTCTCGCCGCCGGCACGCTGGCGGTTTTTATCGGCGGTTTTTTCCTTCAGCGGCAACTCGCGCCCGCCTACGACGCCGCGACGCTCGCGCATATCCGCCAAGTTAATACCCTCGCCGACAAGATCTACGCGCGGGTTAAAACCGGCCAACCGGCCACGCCGTGGGTCGCGGTGGATTACATCACCGACTGCCTCGATGCCCAGGTGCTGCGCGTCATCTGCTACGAACGCCACCGTGTGTGGCTGCCGCTCGACATGACGCTGCCCACCGGCATCGCCGAGCCAACCGACGCCGATGTGCTCGCCCGGCTCGGCCGCAGCGATTTCGTTTTTCTCACCGAGGAAGCGCCACCCGGATTATTTCCCTACGACCGAAAACTCGAGGCCATGCGCCCGCAGATCCGCGCCTGGTGCGACACAAACCTCCGCGCCACCGAGCGCTTCTCGTTGTTCGGACGCCGCATGGTGCTTTACCAGCGCCGCGAGATTCCGGTGAAGTGAGGAATAAAAGTGAGAGTGAGAGTGAGGGTGAAAATGTCGCAAATCGACGGGTGACTTCACTTTCACTCTCACTTTCCCTTTCACTCTTTCCATGAAGATTGTCCTCACCGGTTCCAGTAGCGGCATCGGCCGGGCGCTCGCCGAACGTCTTCTCACGCAAGGCCACCACGTCTGGGGCCTCGCCCGCTCCGACCAAAGTGACTTCGCCGCATCACACCTCGCCGCATTTCGCGCCTCACGCTGCGACGTCGGCTCGTGGCCGCAGGTCTCAGCCGCCGCCGCAGAAATCCGCGCCGCATGGGGCGCCATCGACGCCCTCATCGCCTGCGCAGGCCTCCAAGGCGAGGTGGGCCCCGCGCTTGCCGCCGATGCGGAGAAATGGAGCGCGACGATCCGTGCCAATCTCGACGGGACGTTCCATCCCATCCGCGCGTTTGGCGCGCAACTCTCCGCGCTTCCGTCCGGACGCCGCGGCAAGATCATCTGCTTTTCCGGTGGCGGCGCGACGAAGCCGCGCGCCAATTTCTCCGCCTACGGTGTCGCCAAAACCGGTATCGTCCGACTCGTCGAAACCATCGCCGAAGAGACCCGCGGACAACCCCTCGACATCAACGCCATCGCGCCCGGCGCGATCAACACGCGTCTCACCGACGAAGTGCTCGCCCTCGGCCCAGCCGTCGTCGGCGCCGCCGAATACGCCGCCGCGCAAAAACAGAAAGCCTCTGGCGGCGGCTCCCTCGACAAAGCGATCGGCCTCGTCGAATGGCTCCTCTCACCCGCGAGCGACGGCATCAGCGGCCGTCTGCTCGCCGCCCCCTGGGACCCGTGGCCCACTCTCGGCAACCACGCTGCCGAGCTAGCCGCGAGCGACATCTACACCTTGCGCCGCATCGTTCCCGAAGAGCGCGCAAAAAAGTGGTGATCGATCTCGAGCTTAGCCTTCCCGCATCCTGACTCTCAGCGCAAAGCCAACGATGCAGTGCACCAAGGTGGGCCGTGCACTCCGTGCGCGGCTGATCAAAGGACGCGCCCTCGACCGCGCGCGGAGCGCACGTTCCACCTTTAGATTCTCAACCTTCCGATCGGGCTCTCAGCCGGACTCATGCAGTTGAGGGCTGAAGAACGGAGTATTTTCGGGCGCGGGCACCGAGGGGGGCAACTGCATAGCAGTGGGTGGGGTCGGCGATACGGCGCAGGAGCGCGAGCCACCAATCGCGCGCCTTGTCGCCGGCGACGGCGAGTTTGAGGGTGGGTTTACCGGCGGCACGGCTGAAGACGGCGGCACAGGTGAAGAGCTGGCGGCGGA
>JANPIT010000662.1:0-4160 GCA_031425115.1 Opitutaceae bacterium
TGATCGTGGCCGTCCTCGCCTTCAAATGCGTGCCGGACTTTCTCGCGGTGCGCGGAGTCGCGACGATCGTCTTGATGGGCGCGATGCCGCTGCTCGACGCGGGCTACATGAATTTCAACCACCCGCAAATCCACCTCTACAAGATCGCCGTCTATCTCGCTATCGCCGGCGCCATCTGGCTCGGCGCTCAACCGTGGCGGCTGCGCGATTTCTTCAACTGGATGTTCGCGCACCCCGGCCGGGCGCGCGGCGTGGGCGGCGCCCTCTCCGGTTACGGCCTCTTGCTGGCCATCGTGGCATTCACCTACTGATCCGCGCGCATGCCCCCCGTTCAGCCCGTCCTGATCGTAATCGCCGGCCCCGCCGGCTCCGGGAAAAGCACGCTCTGCGACCGCCTCGTCGAGGAACGCCCGGAATTCTCCCGCGTCGTCACCACCACCACCCGTCTGCCGCGGGACGGCGAAATCAACGGCGTGCACTATCACTTTTTTCCGCCGGCGGAGTTTCGCGCCCGGATCGTGGCGGGAGAATTTCTCGAATGGGCACAGGTGCACGGCGACCATGAGGACCGGCTCTACGGCACCCTCCGATCCAGTGTGCTCGACCCGCTGGCCGCCGGCCAAAATCTCGTGATGAGTATCGACGTGCAAGGGGTGGAAAGTCTCCGTCGCGTGGCCGCCACCGATGACCGGCTGCGCCGCGCGTTGACCACCGTCTTCATTATCGTAGATCACGAACGACTGGTCGCGCGCATGCGCGGCCGCGCGAAAGATCACGAGGACGAGATCGCGCGCCGCATCGCGACGGCCGAGGCGGAGTTACGCGCCGCGGAGAAGTTCGATTTTCGCATCGAGAGTCACACGCGCGACGAGGACTTCGCGGCGTTGCTGACGATCGTCGCGCAGGCCAGTGCGCGCGCGGCCGATTTCACGGATTGAGTTCGACGATCGGTCCGGCGTCGCCTGAACCCGCGGCGCGTGCACGGAAGGTGAGTCGAACCTCCGCCACCGCATCCACGGGCAGAGGAATCGACAGGGACGTCACCGCGTTGGGCGCCATGACTCCGGCGCTCCTGCCCGCAGGTGTCACGACGCTGAATTCCCACTCGAACGCATCGCGGTTTCGCAACGAAAACACGACGGGCACCGTGGTCCATGTGCGCACCAGGAGCTCGTGGCTTACTTCCGGACCGCGCTGCTCGCGCCGATGGCGATAGAGCACGGTCGCTGGCGTTTCTCCGGGCCGCAGCGAGCGGTAGGCCGCCACGCTGAACGGACTTTCCTCGCGCCCCTCGAAGAGCCATGTCCGCGCCGCTACGCGCCCCTCGGATCCCAGGAAACGCCCCGCCGGCACGACCACCCAGCCAGGCAAGGTGCGCGCGAGCGTCTCCGCTGTGGCCACGCTCGCGCCGGCGCCGGGAACGAAGTCCACGCGCCGCGCCTGCGCCTGCCGGTAGAATGCCGCGATCGGCCGCTCGCCCGGTAACGCGATGGAAAGGGGCCCGTCGAGCTGCTCCGACCACGTGCGCCAGCTTCGCGTCACAAACACACCGCGCGAGCGCTCCGGCTGCACGACGGCGCGCCAGCCGGATTGGTGCGTGCGCGAGACGATGTGCGCCGCCACATCGACGGTCGCGAGCAGCACTAACGCCCAAGCCACCCGGCGCGCGTGCGTCGGGAGCTGTTCCAATCCCCACGCTCCCACGATCGCAATCCACGGTGCCGCCAGCGCGAGATAGCGAAACGCGAAAGGATGCCATTGATGCATGGCGTGGAAGAAAAGGAGGAAGGCGATCACGCCCGCCGCCCATACCAGCACGAGCCGCGCGTCGGGACGGCCGCGATGCACCAGCGCCAGTGCGGCGCCCAGGACAAACAGCACCAGCGCCACCCCGCCAAATGCGACCACGTCCGCATCCGGTGTGGCGCGTTCGAGCACAAGCGCATGCAAGGTCTCGCGGCGGTTCAATCCGTCCAGCGTGTAGGCATCCCGCTCCGGCAATCTATCAGCCATCGCGAGACCCATTGAGCGGGACAGGTCACGCAAAGGCCGCGGCTGGGAATGGGGATCGAAATTCTGGGCGAGCGACGCGCCGAGATTCCAGTGGAGCTTGCGCGCGAGATCGGTTGCCGAGGTGAAGCCGGCGTGGTGCTTCTTCACCCACTCCGCCGGCCCGAGCGGATCGCCGTAGGCGCGCGCGTTGCGGAAAAATCCCGGCCCGGCGAACAGCAACACCGCGCCCGCGCCGATCGCGATCGACGCTATCCACTGCCGCGCCGTCCCGCGGTGCTGCCAGACCAGATACGCAACCCAGATCACCGCGCCAGGGCCAAGATAGAACACCGTGCCCTTCGCCCCGAGGGCGAGCCCGACACCGAGGAGACCGATCCACGGGATGTCCCCACGCCGCCAGCCGCACAGCCAGAGATGGAAGCCCGCGGCAAAAAGTCCCGTCGTAAGCAGGTCCGTCTGCACCGACGTGAACTGTGCCACGATATTCGCCATGCCGAGCAAGAGCGCGGCCGCGAGCAGCGCGCCGGTCCGATTCAGGCCGCTGACCCGCGCCAATCCGCAGGTCGCTCCGACCGCCAGCAGGCCGCCGGCGGCTTGCGTCAACGCAACCAGCGCATAGCCCTCGCGCGAAGCGCCCAGGAGCCAGGCGCCGACGATCTCCGCCAGCCCGGCCACGAAGTTCAGCCGCGCGTCCTCTGTCGCCAGAATCTGGATGCGGCCGTCCTGCAGCCAGTGCGCCATCCGCGGCAGTCGGTAGGTGAGCGCGTCGAAGATCGCCGGCTCCGCCCACGCCGCGATGAGCGAGAGCGCTGCGAGCACCACGGCGAGCCCCGCCGCCAGCCAGCGCGCCGCTCCCGGCGTCGCGAACACCGCCCTGACATGGCCGGCCCACGTTTGCACCGCAGCCACATCGTCATGCAGGTTGGTCCGCCGGGCAAAGAGGAGGATTGCGAGTCCGGCGGCATGGAACGCGAGAAATCCTTCCGGACCAAAGCCTCCTGTTTCCCCGAGCAGGACTCCGGCCCCGGCGACGAAGGCCACGGTGGCCAATCCCCACGCCAGCGCCGGCTCGATTACGCCGCGCCGCGCATGCCCGCCGGCGCACGCCAGCAGCCACGCGGCCGCCGCCGTGATGGCGGCATCCACGCAGAATCCTCCGGCCCGTAAGATGGCGTGAGCGTCCAGTGCGATGCCGTTTCAAGCCAGCCGGGGCCGACCCTGTCAACCGACTGCCCGCCAGCGAGGCGTGATACGGTCGCAAACCTGAAGGAAATGTCAGGCAGTTCCGATTGAGCGTCGAGGTGGGCTACAAATCCTTGGGGCACAATACCTGCACCCTGCCTCCCCACCACCCGTTTGTTCCGCGCTCTAGTTCAGGCGAGTCCGCGAGCAATCCTCATTTGGCGGTCCATCCCGCTTCACCCTCTGTGAAGGATTCCTCCTCTCCGGCGAAAACCACGCGACCTGACCTGCGAGACGCCCCGCTCGGTTTTGGCTCTGCGTCCCCGCGGGAAGCGCCCCCGCCTCAGCCCAACGTGGTCGGTCCGGGGGATGCGTCTTCCACTTCCACCCCCAGCGGAGCGCGGACAGGTTGGCGCGCCCTCCGCGGCACCCGTTGGGTCTCGCTCGCGGTCGGTGCGTTGCTCGCGCTTTACGCCGTCATGGCGTGGACCGCATCGCTGGAGAAAGGACTCTCGTTTGACGAGGGACTGCAGCTTGCGGTGGGCTACAACGTATGGCTCTACGACGACTATCGACTGGAGGGCGCCAACGGCGACCTGGTCAAACGCTGGGCCACGCTGCCGTATCTGGTCTCCCGGCCGAAATTCCTGGAACGCGACGACCCGCTCTGGCTCAAACCCGATGGATATGAGTTTGGCCGCCGGTTTTTTTTCGGACTCGGCAACCGCCCGGAATCATTGCTCAAGCAGGGTCGCGCAATGATCGCGCTCCTCGGGGTCGCAACCGGCTTTCTCGTCTTCCTGGGTTCGCGGGAATTATTTGGCCCGCTCGGCGGGCTCCTCTCGCTCACCCTTTTTACGTTCAGCGCCCACATGCTGGCGTTCGGCGGCATCGTTTCCACCGATATGTCGATTATTCTGACGCTCCTGGGCTCGACGTGGTGCATCTGGCGGCTGCTGCACGCG
>JANPIT010000663.1:0-1648 GCA_031425115.1 Opitutaceae bacterium
AGCACCGCCGCCTCCGCCACAGGTCCGCCCCGATAAAACTGGATGCCTGTCTCGGTCCAGCGCGCAATGAACCAGTCCTCGGCCTCCCGCGCGACAAAGCCGAATTGGAGGGGAGTCCAGACTTGGGCGGCGGCTCCTCGGCCCGACTGCATGCGCGACTGAAATAGTTCGGCGATGCGGAGCGGCCGGTCGGGCAAAATCACTGGCCCCGCTTTCCGGCGCGTAGCGGCCTCATGCGGCGTGAGGGTCGCCAGTGGACCGCTGGGCGAAAACGGAGCGAGGATATGCCACTCACGCGGACCACCCGTCAGACCGTTGATGAGAAGAGCGGGTTGCCCCGCGTTACTTTTGAGCAGGTATTCGTGTCGTTCCTGCTGACCGCTCACCCGGGAAATTTCGAGGGTCGCGTGGCTATCGACGGTGTAGGTGGTTTTGGCGACCGTTCCGCTGGCGCCGAGCGTGAGGATAAGCGCCGGGGCTTTCTGTCGGACGGGGGACGGCGTCGCCACGACAGGTTTCGGATTACGGCTGCAGACCCCGCACGAAAAGAAACCGAAAAGGATAATGCCGATGAGCGCGGCGCCGACGAATTTTGTCGTCAGATTCGAACCACCCGCAGCGCCCGCCAAACGCGGGAGCTCCGGTGGCGTCATCGCAGGGCCTGAATTGGGCAAACCGAACGCCTCGGCGACCTGCGCCGCCGCGATATCGTGGCCCTCGTAAAACTCGATTTCTTCGCCGCTCCAGCTCGCGACCAACATGCGTTCACCGGTGTCGACGTTGAAGTAGTGGGCAATATCGCCGACTTCCACGCCCTCCGGAGCCGTGCCCTCGATGTGATACACCCGCGACTGATCCGCGAGCGTCACGCGTCGCGGGGTGCCATCGAGGTTGACCATGTCGCCGACGCGCTTGGTAGCCGCATCGCTCGCGGTCACTGCGCGCAGCGGAACGAAATCTTTAAATAGTTTCCACTCCGGTCCCTGCTCGCCTTCTTCGAAGACGAGCGTCGCGCTGCGGCCGAAGCCGTCGACGAGATTGAATTCATTCCAGTAATACGTCGCGCCATCGATTTCCACGCCGAGGACGACGCGACCGGCCACGCGCACGCGCCAGCCATTGAGCGCGCCGGCGGCGCCGACGCGCAACGGAGTTGGATTTGCGATGCTCATCTCAATGGAAAAAATGCGGCACGAATCGACTGAGGTTTCCAGTGATCCGCCGCGTGTCCTCTCGAATCCCGAGCCCCGCCGGCTCGTGGTCCACGACCCACACCCCGCAGACGGCGCGTTGGCCGTCGAAGTCCGGGAGTTCGGCCGGGGCCTGAAAGATGTGACCTTCTGCGCCGTAATCACCGCCGGTTTCTTCGAGTGCGACGCCGCCGTCGATCCAGGAAACGTTCGCTCCTTCGCGACTTAATTTCGGCTTCCGAACGTAAGTCGCGCCGAGCGGTGCAGCGCTCTCGAAGGCCGGCAAAAGATTCGGGTGCCCGGGAAATAATTCCCAGAGAATCGGCAGCAGCCCTTTGTTGCTGAGGAGCATTTTCCACGTGGGCTCGATGAACTGCACCGGCTCGTGAGCGAGGTGCGGCGCGAACGCTTCGTGCCACAGCCATTCCCACGGGTAGAGCTTGAAGCAGTGAGTGACG
>JANPIT010000664.1:0-3819 GCA_031425115.1 Opitutaceae bacterium
GCGGCAGGCGAACCTGAACCTGCGGTCCCTCCCGAACGCGCGTGCCTGGCTGGTGGTGGACCCGGACAAGCAGATGGCGATGAAGCTCGTTTCGCGCTACGCGCCGGGTGAGGGCTTTCTCATGGTGTTGATGACGCGCGAGGGGATTCCGCTCCTGGGCGGCCCCGTCAACGATGTGGGCGAGGTCATGCGTTTCGTGGACGGCGCAAGCGATGTTCTGTGGCAGCTGAATCCCGCCAATCCCCGCAGCGCGCGCGACCGGCTGCACTACCACCGCGTGGTGCGGCCGCTGGAATTCGCGGCCTCCAAGGCGGATCCGGTGTTGCTGATCGATCCACTCAAAATCGACGCCCTGCGACAGCGGGGTGTGACGCGGATCGATGCGAAGTTTGACGTCGGGGCCGATGGCGTCGTTTCACAGGTGGAATTGCTGCCGGAGTCGGAATTGCCGCAACCTCTGATGGCGCCGCTCGCGGAGGCTTTGCGGAAGAATTCGATCTTCCTGCCGGCGCTCGACCAAGGCGCCGGTGTGCCGTCGAGTTATCATTATTCGCTCAAGGTCACGACGCCCGACCCCAAGCTCGCCGCGGATGCGGCGTGGGTGAATGGCGACGCGCGCGTGGATGTGCCGCTCAAGAACTGGCTCGTGCTCAAACCCGTCAAGGTGCCTGAGCAGGTGTTCTCGAGGATCGATCGGATCGGGCCGGATGGCATGGTGATGCTGCAGGCGGTCACGGCGGGCAGCGCGAACAAAGTCTCGAGCGCGTCGCAGATGAATTCGTTCAACAGCGACTGGTTCACCACGGCGGGCGCGGCGAGTATCCGGCCGGTGGCGGGGGAAAAGCAGGAGGTGGACGGCGAGAAGCTCACCTGGAAAAAGGCGACGGCGGAGAACGGCCGGGTCGATTTCCTGGGGGGCGCCGCGCATGGGAGCCACGATTACTGTATCGGTTATGCCTGGACGGAGTTTGACGCGTCGGAAGAGATGGACGCGTGGCTCGGGATCGGCAGCGATGACGGCTTGCGCATCTGGCTCAATGGCGAACAAGTGAACGACAAGTGGGTCGCGCGCACCAGCCGGCTCGATGACGATGTGGTGCCGTTGCGGCTGAAGAAGGGAAAGAACCAGCTCCTGATCAAAATTCAAAACGTGAAAGGCCTGTGGTGCTTCACCGCGCGGTTGCGCGTGCGGGGCTGAAAAATTGCCGAACAAGGCATCTGGAATGTGGAAAGCGGGAAAGTGGGAAAAAACCTCGATCGCGGAGACTCTGAGCAATCCAATCTGGAAATCAGAAACTCATGAAACAGGCACTCTAACCACGAGCATCCGCTTCTGTGATGCTGATTCCTGATTTCCTGCTTTCCACCTTCTAATCCGTCTTCCTCCTTTTCCCGTTCCCCAATTCCCATGGCCACTATTCAAGGCGCAGGCACGAAACAGAACACCTATGACGCCATCGTCATCGGGTCCGGCATCAGCGGCGGCTGGGCCGCGAAAGAGCTGGCCGAGAAAGGACTCAAGACCCTCGTGCTCGAGCGCGGGCGCGACGTGAAACACGGCGACTATCCGACGGCGATGACCGAGAGCTGGGAGTTTGAGGGCCGGACGAAAATCCCCGCGACGCAGCTCGCGCGACAGCTGAAACAGAATCGCACGGGCTACACCACGCACCCGGCGGCGGCGCACTGGTTTGCCGACGATGTCGACAATCCCTACAGCGAGGACAAGCGCTTCGACTGGATGCGCGGTTACCACGTCGGCGGCCGCTCGCTGCTTTGGGGCCGGCAGTCGTATCGGTTTAGCGATCTCGATTTCGAGGCGAACGCGAAGGAGGGGGTGGCGGTCGACTGGCCGATTCGCTACAAGGAAATCGCGCCGTGGTATGACTACGCGGAGAAGTTCGCCGGCATCAGCGGCAGCAAGGAAAACCTGCCGCACCTGCCCGACGGCGAGTTTCTGCCGCCCATGGAAATGAATTGCCTAGAGATCGACGTGAAGAAGCGCGTGGCGAGCGCGTTTGCGGGCCGGCCGATCATCATCGGTCGCGTCGCCAATCTCACGCAGCCGCACCTGGGCCGCGGCACGTGCCAGTCGCGCAATCGCTGTATCCGCGGTTGCCCCTACGGCGCCTATTTCAGCAGCAATGCCGCCACGCTTCCCGCTGGTTACGCGAGCGGCAATCTCACGCTCCGCCCGTTTTCCATCGTTCACCAGCTCATCTACGACAAAGCGAAGAACCGCGCGACCGGCGTGCGTATCATCGATGCGGAGACGAACGAAGTGGTGGAGTTTTATGCCAGGGTGATCTTCTGCTGCGCCTCTGCAGTGGCCTCGACGTTTATCCTGCTCAACTCGAAGTCGGACCGTTTCCCGAATGGGTTTGGCAACGACAGCGGCGAACTCGGGCACAACCTGATGGATCATCACTTCAAGGTCGGGGCGAGCGGCATGTCCGATGGTTTCATGGACCGTTACTACAAGGGCAACCGGCCCAACGGCATTTACATCCCCCGTTTCCGCAACCTGAACAAGGAGACCGCGCGCAAGGATTACCTCCGTGGTTTCGGCTATCAGGGCAGTGCGAGCCGCGTCGATTGGACGCGAAACATCAAGGAGCTGAGTCTCTTTGGCGCCAAGTTGAAGGCCGACCTCATCGCGCCGGGTCCGTGGCGTTTCGGCATCGGCTCGTGGGGCGAGTGCCTGCCGTATCACGCGAACAAGATGTATTTGAACGAGGCGGTGCGCGACAAATGGGGCCAGCCGACGGTGACGTTCGATTGCGAGTGGAAGGAGAACGAGCTCGCGATGCGCAAGGACATGAAAGCATCCGCGGTGGAAATGCTGGAGTCTGCCGGGCTGAAGGACGTGACGCCCTTCGATGACGGCAGTGCACCGGGCCTCTGCATCCACGAAATGGGGACGGCGCGGATGGGCCGCGATCCCAAGACCTCGGTGCTCAACGGCTGGAATCAGGTGCATGCCGCGCCGAACGTGTTCGTGACCGATGGCGCGTGCATGACCTCAAACAGCTGCGTGAATCCGTCGCTCACCTACATGGCACTGACCGCCCGCGCCTGCGACCACGCCGTCAACGAGCTCAAGAAACAAAATCTCTAACGCCGGAGACCCGCACCATGACTCCCTCCTCTGTTCCTTCGATCACACGGCGCGAAGCGATCCAACGCGCCGCCACGCTGCTCGGCGTCGCGTTTGCGCCCTCGATCCTCGCGGGCGTCGCGCGCGCCCAGGCCGCCGCGGCCCGTCCCAATGCGAAACCGGTTCATCTCACCGCTAAACAATTTGAGACCGTCGGCGCCATCGCCGAACGCATCCTCCCGCGCACCGACACGCCGGGCGCAGTCGATGTCGGAGTGCCGGCGTTTCTTGATCTTCTTGTTGGCGAATACATGACGCCGACAGAAAAGGCGGTGTTCATTGCTGGTCTTGCCGAAGTCGACGCAGCGGGCGCCCGGGCGCATCAGCGCGCGTTTGTTCAGCTAACGCCCGCCCAGCAGGACTCGATTCTGACGCAGATCGCGCAAGCGTCGCAGGCGAAGGAGAAGACGTTCTTCCATCACATGCGCGAGCTCACGCTGCTCGGCTATTTCACGTCGGAACAGGTGGGGAAGCACATCACAAACTACGATCCGATCCCGGGCGTTTACCGCGGCTGTGTGCCGATCTCGGAGGTGGGCAATCGGGCGTGGACCCGGTAGGCGCGAGTAAACCTAGGTTCGAGGTTGGCCATTTTTGTAGCCGTGCGCGGGAGCGCAGGGAGCATGCGTCGATCGAACGTCATCCGGGTCCCGATGCGCCGG
>JANPIT010000665.1:0-2378 GCA_031425115.1 Opitutaceae bacterium
CCGCCGCGACTTCGAAGGGCGACAGGACGACCGTGTCAGGTGGAGTGGCGGGGATCGCTCGCGTGGCAGGTGTCTGCGCGGCCAGCGGCGAAGCCAGCGCGAGCACGCCGGCGAGAGCGGCGAGGTGGATGTTGGGGCGGGGTGTCATGACTATGGATACTTTTTGGGGTAACGTTTCAGCGGGAAATTGAGACCGGCAGCGCATGGAGCACTTTTTCCTCGTCGAGCGAAACGAACGGGAGGGGTCTCATGGGGCTGGTTCGGGGTCGATGTTGCGGGAGCGCAAGGCTTGGAACAAACGCGACGGAACAGGCCGAGATTAGCGATCTGGCTTCGAGCCGGCCATGAGAAGAAAGGTATTTCTTCGGAGTTTTTTGGGCAGGCGACGGCCGGGGCCGGCTGCCTTGTCCCTGATTTCCGGGCCCATGCGCTTTACCGTGATGCGGGATTTACTCGCGCGCGGTCGTGGAGTGCCGGGTGCGATATTCGCTGGGCGTCAGGCGGAACTTACGGCGAAAGGCGACGCTCAGATATTCGCTGTGTTCGAAGCCCGTGCGTTCGGCGATCTCGGCGATCGACAGATCCGTTTCCGCCAGCAGGGCGCGGACGCGGGCGAGCCGTTCGCGCTGCAGATGTTCGTGCGGCGTGTGGCCGAGCAACTGCTTGAACCGGCGATCCAGCAGCGAGCGCGACATCGGGACGGCGCGCAATACATCGGAGACGTCGATTCTGGAACAGGCGTTGGCGCGGATGAACCGGATTGCAGCGGAGAGCTTGGGGTCCGCCACTGCGACCACGTTGGTCGACTGCCGCTCCGCGACGCCAATCGGTTCGATCCAATGCGTCTCGGCCGGAACGCGCTGGCCGTCCATGATCGCGGCGAGCAGTGCGGCGGCTTCGTAGCCGGCGCGGCGGGCGTTGGGAATCACACTGGAGAGCGGCGGGGCGCAGAGATCACAGAGCAACTCGTCGTTGTGGACGCCGATGACCGCGACTTCGTCGGGCACGGCGATTCCGGCCACCGCGCACGCCTCGAGGACTTCCCGGCCGCGCACATCGTAGCAGGCGAGCACGCCGCAGGGCTTGGGCTGTCGCTTGAGCCAGTCGGCGATGGAATCGACATCGGAGTCGGTTTCGGCCGCTCCGCGATGCGTGGTATGGACGGAACAGGAGTAGCCGGCGGCCGCGAGTTGCGTTTCGAAAAACCCCTGGCGTTGCTTCGACCAGGTGAAGCGATTGTCGCCGCAGTAGCCGAAGTGGCGCAGGCCACGTTGCAGCAGGTGTTCGGCGGCGAGTCGCGTCGCGGCGCGGCTGTCGGTGGCGACACGGGGAAAAACGGCTTTCGGCAGGGCCGCCGAAACATCGACAACGGGGATGCGCAGGCGGGATAATCCGGTCGCGACCTGACGCGATTCGACGCGGGCGATGATGCCGTCTCCCCGCCAATCGCGGAGCCAGCGAGGAATGCCCGCCCCCCGGCCGGTTTCGGAAAGGCGGATATGCCAGCCGGGGTGTTCGCGCAGCCAGGCGCGAATGCCGTGGAGCAGTTCGCGGGCGTAGCTGTTGGAGGTCTCGACCAGCAGGGCGACTTTGCGGGGGGCACGCACGGGTCGTTTCAGGCGGGCGACGGCCGGACAGCCGTGGGCGGGGCGAGCCGGGCCTGGGCCTGCGCGACTTTCTCCGGCGTGACGGTGTATCTGGAGATAAAATACGCCGCCGCGAGCGCCAGCATCACGGTGCCGCCGGCGAAGGAGACCCGCATGGCCATATAGGTCTCGGGGGCCTGCGCGGCCTGCAGCCCGGTTTTCCAGCCGACAAAATGGAGGACGACGTTCGCGAGCAGGATGGAGCCCGTGAGGGCAAACTTGAGCGACCAGCTGAGCACGGAATTGTAGAGGCCTTCGCGGCGCGCGCCGCACTCCGCGGCGTCGAGGTCGCAGATGTCCGCGGTCATGGAAGGAACGAGCACCATCACCGCAACCAGCCCGGGCCCCATCAGCGCCGAGGGCAGCAGCAACCACCAACCTGCGCCGGGGACGTAGCAGAACCATTTGGCGATTCCGCCGAGCGCGATCGTGACCGTGCAGAGCAGGAAGGCGTTTTTCTTACCGATGCGGCGCGAGAGCTTCACGATGAGCGGCACGGCGGCCATGCCGCACAGTTGGAACGCGGTTCCATACCAGCCCTTCATGCCAGCCCCCGCGCCCATGTCACCGCCGTTGACGAAGAAAACATTCAGGTAAAACCCCGTCGTCTCGATCACGAGGTAACTCATATAAATGAACGTCTGCGCGAGCACGAGCCAGCGGAAATCCGGCCGGCCCATCGCGATCGCCCAGCTCCGCCAGAGTGAAATTTTGGGCGCGGCCGGCGCGGTG
>JANPIT010000666.1:0-1837 GCA_031425115.1 Opitutaceae bacterium
GACCGGGGTGAGCCGCGAAGTGAAATCGATCTACGTCGAGCGCGTCGTCAATGCCTCGACCCGCCGCCAACCGCTGCAGGCCAAGATTGGCAGCGGGCAAGATCCCGCTGATTTCCGCGCGAAGTTCGCCGCGGGCAAGGCCGGTCACGCCGGCTTCCAGCAATCGGTCGCGCTGCTCGCGCACGCGATGGGCTGGGCGCTCGATGAGATTCGCGAGACGTGCGAGCCGGTCGTCGCCACCAGCCGCGTCGTCACGAAGTTCTTCGACGTCGCGCCCGGACAAAGCCTCGGCATCCACCAGAAATGCATCGGACTCTCTGACGGTGAGACGAAGATCAAACTCGACCTTCAGATGTATCTCGATGCCTCGCTGCCGCACGACGCCATCGTCGTGAAGGGCCGGCCGGAGCTTAATCTGGTGCTCAATGGCGGCGTGGCCGGAGACGACGCTACCGTGGCGGCGCTGATCAACATTGTGCCGCGCTTGCTCGCCGCGGCGCCGGGAGTGCGCTTGATGACGGAGCTGGCCGTGCCGGCCTGGCAGAATCCCCGTCCGGCGGCAGCAGTGAGCGTTAACCGCACGCAGCCGGTCTCGTCCGCCGCAGCTTGATTCGGATAGTCGGCGCCTGACTCCCACGTCACTGCTTGCCGCGGTCCCATGCAGGTCGCCGCGGTCTCGATTTCGGTCGCGACCGCACATCCTGCTCGATTCTTGGTGCCGCGCCGAGTGACATTTTCCCGCCGCCCCCGCATGAAAAACGCTATTTTCACCGCCCTCGCCTCGCTCGTGTTTTGCGCGGCGGTCGCTTCCGCTCAACCACCGTCACCGAAGGAGCACTTCGGTTTCGCGATCGGTGAGGACTATCACCTCGCGAACTACACGCAAACGGAGGCGTATTTCAAAAAGCTCGCCGCCAGTTCCGACCGGGTGCGGCTGGTCGAGATGGGCAAGACCGAGGAAGGCCGCACGCAGTGGATGCTCGTCATCAGTGCACCGGAGAATCTGCGCGCACTGGATCGCTACAAATCCATCGCGCAGCGACTCGCCCGCGCGGAAGGTCTGAGTGAAGCCGACGCCCGGCAGCTCGCTTCGGACGGCAAGGCCGTGGTGTGGATCGACGGCGGCCTCCACGCCACCGAGACCGTCGGCTCCCACCAACTGATCGAAACGGCGTGGCACCTTGCCAGTTCCACCGACGCTGAGATGCAGCGGATCCTGAAAGACGTGATCGTCCTCTGCGCCCACGCCAATCCAGACGGCCAGGAACTCGTGGCAAACTGGTATATGCGCGAGCCGGAGCCCGCGAAGCGCGTGATGACGACGACCCCGACGCTCTACCAAAAATACATCGGCCACGATAACAACCGCGATTTCTTCATGGCGGCGCAGAAGGAAAGCGCGAACATCAACCGCCAGCTCTACCTCGAGTGGTTTCCGCAGGTCGTCTACAACCACCACCAATCTGGTCCGGCCGGCACGATCATCTTCACGCCGCCCTTCCGTGATCCCTTCAATTATTTCTACGATCCGCTGGTCGTGAACGGTATCCAGGCTTTGGGCACGGCGATACAGGGCCGCTTCCTCCAGGAAGGAAAACCGGGCGCCACCTCCCGCAGCGGCGCCAACTATTCCACCTGGTTCAACGGCAGCCTCCGCACCACGTCCTATTTTCACAACATGATCGGCCTCCTCACGGAGATCGTGGGCAATCCCACGCCGATGCGCATTCCGCTCGTGGCGCGACGGCAGTTGCCGACCAATGACATCCCGGCGCCCGTCGCGCCCCAGCTCTGGCACTTCCGCCAGTCGATCGACTATTCCCTGAGCGCGAACCGG
>JANPIT010000667.1:0-1831 GCA_031425115.1 Opitutaceae bacterium
CTGCGCGGGGGCGGCTTCGTGGCCAAGCACGCGGGCTAATGGACACCGCTGCCCAACCAGAAATCCGACTGCTAGGACGCCTGCAGTGGAAAAACGGTTTGCGGCGGCGCGAGCAGGGTCTCAAGGTCGCCGTTCTTTCCCGGGCGAAGGTCGCGCGGGGATGATCCGCACTCAACCTCCACCCATCGCTTCCCATGCCTATCGCTGTCGGTTCCAAAGCCCCGGATTTCACGCTCAAGACCAAGGCCCCCGAGGGGCTGAAGGACATCAAGCTCAGCGATAATTTCGGCAAACAGCAGACGGTATTGTTGTTTTTTCCGGCCGCTTTCACGGGCGTGTGCACGCAGGAAATGTGCGACCAGACCGCCGGCCTCGGCGAATACGATAAACTTGGCGCGACGGTTTATGCCATCAGTGTGGACAACGCCTTCTCGCAGGAAGCTTGGGCGAAGCAGAACAAGATCGGCGTCACGATTCTCTCGGACCTGAACAAGACCGTGACGAAGGCCTACGACGTGGTGTTCCCAAATCTCGCCGGCATCGGCGACACCTCGGCGCGCGCGGCATTTGTCATCGGCAAAGATGGCGTCGTGAAATACGCCGAGCAGACGCCGACGCCGAAGGATCTGCCGAATTTCGGCGCGATCAAGGCGGCGCTGACCTGAATGATTTTCAGGTAGGGCGAGGCGTCCCCGCCGAGCCGTTGCGCGGCTCACGTGATAGCCGCGACGGCTCACCGAGGACGGGTTCGCCCTACCAAAATACGCGGTGAGGGCACCGCGCTTCCATTTTACGTAAGAATCCCATGAGTCTCCCGACGAATCTCCCGAATCCGTTCCACACGCTGCAGTCGTTCACCGCCAACGGTGCATCGCACAAATTCTACTCGTTGCCCGCGCTGGAGCAGTCGGGCTTCAAGATCTCGCGCCTGCCGATCTCGATCCGGCTCGTGCTCGAGTCGCTGCTGCGCAATTGCGACGGCAAGCGCGTGCAGGATGGCGCGATCCGCGACCTCGCGAGCTGGGGCGCGAAGTCGCCGCGCACCGAGGAGATTCCGTTCGTCGTCGCGCGCATCGTGCTGCAGGACTTCACCGGTGTGCCGCTCCTCGTCGACTTGGCGGCCATGCGCGCCGCGGTCGCGCGCATGGGCAAGAATCCGAAGATCATCGAGCCGCTCGTGCCGGTGGATCTGGTGGTCGATCATTCGGTGCAGGTGGATTTCGCCGGCTCGGCCGATGCCATGCAGAAGAACCTCGACTTGGAATTCGCCCGCAATCGCGAGCGCTACCAGTTCCTGAAGTGGGGTATGCAGGCTTTTGATACGTTCAAAGTCGTCCCGCCCGGGATCGGCATTGTCCACCAAGTCAATCTGGAGTTCCTCGCCAAAGGCGTGCTCAGCGACACGAACGGTGTGTACTATCCGGATACGCTCGTCGGCACGGATTCGCATACGACGATGATCAACGGCATTGGTATCGTCGGTTGGGGCGTCGGCGGCATCGAAGCCGAAGCCGGGATGCTGGGCCAGCCGGTGTATTTCCTGACGCCCGATGTGGTTGGCGTGAATCTCACCGGCGCGCTGAAGGAAGGCGTGACCGCGACCGACCTCGTGCTCACCGTGACCGAGCTGCTGCGCAAAGCGAAGGTCGTCGGAAAGTTCGTCGAGTTCTTCGGCGAAGGCACGCGCACGCTCGCCGTGCCCGACCGCGCCACGCTCGCCAACATGTCGCCGGAGTACGGCGCGACCATGGGCTACTTCCCGGTCGACGAAAAGACCATCGAGTTTTTCCGCGGCACCGGCCGCACCGAAGAAGAGTGCTCCGGGCTCGAG
>JANPIT010000668.1:0-6043 GCA_031425115.1 Opitutaceae bacterium
GCCAGAGTTAGAACAAGCCGCGCGAGACTACGCCGACTGCTGTGATCGGGCCCGTGTCGTCGAGGCCGTCGAGCGCGCGGTCGGCTTTCTTCATGATGGCCTGGGCGTCTCGCAGCAGCGAATCGTCGTTCAGCAATTTGCCGAGCGTGCCTTCGCCGCGGCCGATCTTGTCGGAGACGGCGCGGATGTTCGCAATCGAGGCTTTGAGGTCATCGCCCGCCTTCTGGTCGAAGATGAGCGTGCCGAGCGTGCCTTTGCCGGCCTTCACTTGGTCGATGATCGACTGCGCGTTGGCCATGAAGTTCTTCGCTTCGGACGCGCCTTGTTTGATATCGGTGAGCGTCGCCACGAGTTCATCGTGCAGCTTCGCGTCGTTGATCAATTTGCCGAGCGTGCCTTCACCCTTGTTTACCTTGTCCGTGATCGATTGCAGATTCGCCGTCGATTTCTGGATGCTCTCGCGATTCTCGGTCACGATTAAATCGATCTTTTGAATGATGCCGGGGCCGCCTTTGCCGTCACCGCCCAGGGAGCCGCTGAGGTTGCCGATCGCGCCCTCGAGTTTTTTGCCGAGGTCGCCGATCTGCGACATCACCGCGTTCAGGTCGGGTGAGCTCTTGGTTTTGATCTCCGCGCCGTCGGGCAGGTCCGACGCGCCATCGGTGCCGAGATCGATCGCGATGTAGTTGGTGCCGATCAGGCCGGCCATCACGATGGTCGCGGTGGCGTCGCTCTTGATCTTCACCTCCGGGTTGATGCGGAGGATCGCTTCGGCGCGGCGGCCGGCGAGGCGCGTCTTCTCGACTTCGCCGATCTTGACGCCAGCCATGCGGACCTCGTCGCCGTCTTTGAGCTCCTTGAGCGTCTCGAAGCCGGCGATGACGTTGTAGCCTTGGTCGCGGAAGACTTTGCCCCCGCGGAGCGTCTCGAAGGTGACCCACACGAGCGCGAGTCCGAGGAGGAAGAAAAGGCCGACCCGGGCGGTTTGTTGGAAGTTATTCATAAGTTCAGGTCTCGAGTTTCTTAAAGCGGGGATTTTTCAGATCGATGATCGGATTGAGGAAGTCGGCGACGCGGGGGTCCTTCGGCGTCTTGAGGTCCGACGGGGGGCCGAGGAATACGAGTTGGCCCGCCATGAGTATGCCAACGCGATCGGCGATGTTGAGAGCGAGATCGCGGTCATGGGACACGACGATCGTCGTCACGTGATATTGTTCCTTCAGTGTCGCGATGATCTCGGCGATGGTGGCCGACATCACGGGGTCGAGTTCGCTCGTCGGCTCGTCGTAGAGCATGAGCTGCGGCTCCATCACGAGGGAGCGCGCGATGGCCACGCGTTTTTTCATGCCGCCGGAGAGCTCGGAGGGAAATTTTTTCGCGGCGGCCTCGAGCGAGAGAATCTGCAGCGCGCGCATCACCTTCTCCTTGATGCCCGCCTCGTTGGCGACCCGGTGCTCGCGGAGGTAGAGCGCGAGGTTGTCGTAGACGCTCATCGAGTTGAAGAGAGCGCCGGCTTGGAAGACGAGGGCCATGCGAACCTCTTCACGCGTTTTCTCGGAAGCGGCATCCTTGCCGTCGACCGTGACCTTGCCGGACGTCGGCAGCTCGAGGCCGACGATGTGTTTCAGGAGCACGCTCTTGCCCGAGCCGCTGGGGCCCATGAGCACGAAAATCTCGCCGGGGGAAACGGCGAAGGAGATGTCTTTCAACACCTGGAAGGTGCCGAACTGTTTCGACAAATTTTCCACCGTGACGCCCACGGCAGGGGTCTCGCTTTCCGTGAACGGATTGCGAGTCACGGTGTTGGATGGGGAGGAGGGCTCGGCCATGGTCACATGAGGGCTTTCGTGACGAAGTAATCGAGCACGAGGATGAGGATCAGGGAAGTGACGACGGCTTTGGTCACGGCGGCGCCGATCTCGCGCGGGCCGCCCTTGGTATTCAGGCCGATGTTACAGCAAACGAGCACAATGCCGAAGCCGAAGACCTCCGCCTTGATCAGGCCGTTCAGCACGTCCTCGAATTCCATGAACCGTCGCAGCGCCGCGAAATATGCCGGCGGGTCGATCGCGATGAAGTCGGTGTATTTCGAGACGATGGCGCCGCCGAACCAGCCGACGAGGTCGGCCACGATCGCGAGCACCGGCATCATCACGAGGACGGCCGCCAGCCGGGGCAGCACCAGCATGCGCGCCGGCGGAATGTTCATCGTCACCAGCGCATCGATTTCCTGGTAGACCTTCATCGAGGCGAGCTCGGCCGCGATGGCGGAGCCGACGCGCCCGGCGAGTAGGATCGCGACCATCACCGGACCGAGCTCGCGGGCCATCGAAAGGCCGACGAGCGAGCCGATGAACTGCTTCGCGCCGAAATTCTGCATCGAGTAACCGGCCTGCAGCGCCAGCACGCTGCCGATAAAGAAGCTCAGGATCGCGACAATCGGGAGGGTCGTGTATCCAATGAGATAGCACTGCTCGATGAAGCGGCCGAACTGCCGCGGCAGCGTGGGCGCATACGAGGCGGTGCGCAGCAGGAGCTGGATCGTGCTGCCGAAGCCTTCCAGAATGCGGATGAGTTGATTCATATCAGCGGGAAAGAGGGGTGGAGTCGGCCGGTTTCGCCGCGCCCACCGTGACGGCCTTCTCGGGAAAGTCCCACCAGAACATGCGCCAGCCGGTGCCCGCCGCGCGACGGAAACCGAAAAGCCCGTTGCCGATGGCGATGCGTTTTTCATCGGCTTGGCGGGCCACACTCAGGATCGGCCCGAGGTGGAACTCGCTGCGCGCCTGTTCGGCCTGCTTCTCCCACGTTACAAAATTCCAGAGGAGCGAGGTCCGCGCATCGCCCGGCGCGCGTTGATCGTGCCGTGCGACGGCGAAGAGCGGCGACCAGGCGTGCCGGATCTTTTCATTGCTGGGAAAAAATACGTCCAACGGGCTGAAGAGCTGCCACTGGCGGCGCCCCGCGCCGTTTTCCCAATTGCTGTAGAACGGCCAGAGGTGCGTCAGCGCGGCCGTCGGGGAATTGGCGCGGCCCGCGACGCGTTGCCGCTCGTTCCAGTAGAGGAAGTAGAGGAATTGAGAGCGCACGCGCGTGATGCCTTCGTCGTCCCACTGCGCGTGGCGGAGGAGGGGCCAGGCATACCAGTGCTTGTCCACGCCCTTCACCACCGAGTGGGTGTAGAACGGCGCCCAGCGATTTACGTAACGCTCCTCGCCACGGCCCTGCACCGCCAGCGGCCAGAAGTAGCGGCGCTCGCTGTAACGCTTCGGCAGGGTGCGCTCCGTGTATCCGAAAAATGGCCACGCGTAATCCTCGTTGATGTAGCCTGGCCCCGTGCTCTTGGTATAGAATGGCAGCGCGCCGAAGTCGCGGCGCGGTGGCGTGCCCGCCGGATCGTCGGCGTGCGGGTAGCGGATGGCGTTGAAGCCCAGCGGCCACAGGTAGGTCTCATGCCGCGAGACGCCCGGCCGATCGACGTAATTGAACAATGGCCACACGCCCCAGCCGTGCGCCGCGCCGCGCGTCCGGCGGATGATGGGCCACGGCGTCGAGGTCGTGACGGCGCCGCGCTTTTCATTTTCGACGTAGAGGGGAAACAGCGTCCACGACAGCCGCTCGAACCCGAGTTTGTTTTTAATCGTGCCGTAAATCGGAAAGAGCGCCTTGTAGCTCAGCTCGCCGTCGCCCGTCTGTCGCGAGAACCAGAAGGGGAAAATTTCGAACTCACCGTTCTGCTCAAAGGTGCTTTTGACCGGCGCCGCGGCCGCCTTGCGATCGGTGCGGCGGATCAACTCGAAGACGCTCCATTTGTAGGTGTTCTCGTCTTCGGTGTAGCTGAAGAGCGGGTAGAGGAAATAGCCGGCGCGAAATGCTCCCTCCGGCGTATGCAGTTGCACCCAAAACGGTCGGATGCCGCTCGCCGTGTTGCCGTCGGAATCGGCGCGCGGCTTGCGAAAGATCATCGGACCCGCCGCGGTCCAGCTTTCGAAGCGCGGCGAGGACGCGGGCGTGTCCTGGTAGCGGACGTTCCCCGGCCAGAAATTCCGCTCCCGCTCCGGCGGATCCGCCCGCACGGCCGGACCCACGGCCGCAAGGCCCGGCCCTAGGGCTGCACAGAGGGCAGCCCACGCAGTGAAGCGGCGGACATTCATTGGTCAGTTCAAAGTCTCACGCGCGCCGCCGGTCCTCGGCAACCAGCGGAAAACGCGTGAGTAAAGGGAGAAGGTGGAGAGGGTCGGCATTCGGCGCAAATTCTATGTGCGTCGTTATGAAATGCGGAAGTCGCTCCGGTTCCGGCTGAAGCTGAACGCCCCGCGCTACACCACCACACTTTCGCCCGGCGCCACTGCTCGAAACGTCTCTGCCGCAACGCCGGCCGCTTCCCGCGCGCGTGCCAGGGCCGCGGGCGGCACGTCGTGGCCTTCGTCAGTCAGATGAAATGTCCCCCAGTGCATGCCAACACTCAGGCGGGCTCCCGCGTCGCGGTGCAGTTGCACGGCCTCGGTCGGGTCCATGTGCATCGGCGCCATAAACCAGCGCGGCTCGTAGGCGCCGATCGGCACGAGTGCGAGATCGGGCGCGCCAAAACGCATGCGCACGGTGCGGATCGTTTCCGGGTCGTAGCCGGTGTCGCCCGCAAACCACACGCGCTTTTCGCGTTGCGGGATCGCGTCCGGCCCGGGTGGCGGCGCTGCGCCTGCGTCCGAACGCACTGCCGCGCCCATCCGTAGATAGAAGCCGCCCCACAACCGGTGATTACGCGGGCTGCCGAACCGGTTGCTCCAGTGTTTCGCGGGCGTCAGCGTGACGCGGAGGCCCGACGGGAGCGTCGCCGTTTCCCACCAGTCGAGTTCGGCCATGCGCTCGGCCGGCACGCCGGCTACCCCAAGCAGATCCGCATGTCGCAGCGGCGTGACGAACTGCGGGTGATGCGCCGCCTCGAGCCGCCGCAGCGTCGCGGTATCGCAGTGGTCGTAGTGGTCGTGACTGACCAGCACGGCGTCGATGCGGGGCAGGGCCTCGAACGCCACTCCAACCGGGTGAACCCGCCGCGGCCCCGCCCACGTCAACGGACTCACGCGCTCGGAATACACCGGATCGATCAGCAGATTGCCCTGCCGCGTCTGCAGCAGAAACGACGCATGCCCCAGCCAGGTTGCGACGATGTCATCGCCTCGCGCCGCGGGCGGTGGCGGCTGCGCTACGAACGGAACGTGTGCGGGCCAGGGCGCGGAACGATGCGTCAACCGCCACCACCAGAAATCGCGCAGGCGCATCTGCGCATGGTGCGGCTGGAAAAAAGTTTTCCCGTTGAAGTGATCGGAGCGCGCCGGTGTCATCTGCCCGGTTCCTATGAACTCCGAAACGCGCATGATGCAACTGCAGGTCCAGAAGGCGCGAGCGGGCTCCAACGCGCGTCCGAGTTTGCGTCGCGCTGGCCCGATCAACGTGAGGGCGGTAACGTGCTCCCTCGTCAGCCCGCTCCGCCCATGCGCATAAGTGGCGGCGCCGCGCGCGGCATCACTCTCGAGGTCCCGAAGGGCGACGCGGTGCGGCCGGCGACGGACGGCATGCGGCAAGGGGTGTTCTCGAGCCTGGGTCAGCGCGTGGCCGGGGCGCACTTTCTCGACTTGTTTGCCGGGAGCGGCGCCTACGGTCTCGAGGCGCTCAGCCGCGGCGCGGCCAGCGGGGTGTTCGTCGAGCAAAACGGCAAGGCCGCCGCCTGTGTGCGGCAAAATATCCTGGCTGTCTGCAAGAGCCTCGGCCGCGAGAGCCGTGGTGCCGCTGAGCTGACCGTGATACAAATGGATGCTCGCAGTGTGCCGCTCGGCAGCAGCGGGCTCGTGCCCGACTTGGTGTTCATCGACCCCCCGTATGAACTAATTGAGGACGTTGCGCCCGGGATCTTTGAGCGATTGCGGGTGGCGCTGGTGTCGAAACCGGATGCGATCGTGGTGTTCGAAGCCCCCGGCGAGATCGAACTCGCGCCCAAGGGTTGGACGCTCCTCAAGCGCCTTGGTAAAGGTGCGCGCCAACCGAC
>JANPIT010000669.1:0-5304 GCA_031425115.1 Opitutaceae bacterium
GCTCAAATAGTTTGAGGTTGGGAAAGGTGGCCGACGGCGATCGCCTTATTTCCTTACATTTTGTCGGGGAAATATCCCAATCACCTGGACGGGTTGCTTCCAGAAGAATGCGGGGAATACTCCTTTTATTTCGGTAACTCAGCTCTGGAGAAAGTTGGCGTTCGAATCCGTGAATTTCAACTTTACCGCCTTTGTGCGACCGGATTCCCCTCACTGCCGCAATCACCATGACCACTGACACGCCCCCTCGGTGCTCCACCGGGATCTCGGGACTGGATCAAATCTTAAACGGAGGCCTGCGATCAGGATATTCCTACGTCGTGAAGGGCGTGCCGGGCGTGGGAAAAACGACGGTCGCTTTGCAGTTTCTGATGGAGGGTGTCAGACGCGGCGAGAAGTCGCTCTACGTCACCCTCTCCGAGAGCCAGGAGGAGCTAGCCGATGTCGCGCGATCGCATGGTTGGGACATTCGAAGAATTACGATCGTGGATCTTTCACTGCTCCGGAAGGAAATCAGGGACAAGCAGTCGATGTTCAAACCGCTCGACGCGGAGCGGGACAAAGTCGTCGGCTCCATCCTGAAGGAGTTCAACGATCGGAAGCCCTCCCGCATCGTCATCGACTCGGTGGCAGAACTCCGGCTCCTCTGCGGCGACGCTTTGACTTACCGTCACCAGATTCTGGAGATCAAGGAAGTCTTCGCGCGGACGGCGACGACCCTCTTCCTCGAGGATATGACGGGGAAAAACACTGACGAGGACCTCGAAGCAATCGCCCATGGCGCCATCGAGCTGGAGAAGGCGACCAGTGACTTCGGCAGTGAAAAGCGGCGACTTACTGTGCGCAAACTGCGCGGCAGCGACTTCCACGCCGGCTATCATAATTATGCCATTCGCACCGGCGGGCTGGTGGTCTTCCCGCGGCTGGTTGCGATCGACGCATCCCTGGAGAAAAAGCACGGCACTTTTTCCAGTGGACTGGTGGAATTCGATCAGCTCCTGGGCGGTGGCTTGGATCGCGGCACCAGCAATCTTTTCTCCGGGCCGACTGGCACGGGAAAATCCACCTTCGCCGCAAAATTTGCCTCCGAGGCTGCCAAAGCCGGACAAAAAGTGGCCATCTATTCGTTCGAGGAAAGCCTCTATACAACGATGCGACGCGCCGAGTCGCTCGGGCTCGGCTTAAAAAATGGCATCGATGCGGGGTTGATCAGCATTCGCCAGATCGACCCCGGCGAGCTTTCGCCCGGTGAGTTTGTGCATACCATTCGTGAGGCCGTGACGACAGGCGGGGTCTCAATGGTGATTATAGATAGCCTCAATGGCTATCTGAACGCCATGCCTGACGAGCGGTTCCTGTCCATCCAACTACACGAGCTCCTGATGTTTCTCAGTGGGCACGGCGTCGTCACCATCCTCACGGTCGCGCAACACGGGATCATCAGCCTGGTCGGGGGTCCCATCGATGTCAGCTACCTCGCCGACACGCTGGTCGTGATGCGTTACTTCGAGGCCTTTGGGCAGGTGAAGAAAGCAATCTCAGTGGTGAAAAAACGCAGCAGCGCGCACGAGGGCGCGATCCGCGAGTATCGGTTTGAGAAGGCTGGCATCAATATGGGAGAGCCCGTCGCCGCCTTTCTCGGTATCCTGTCCGGCTCGCCGGAATTCGTCGGGAAGGCAGCGGATATGTTGCCACCCGAGGTTAAACCGAACGCCAAACTGAAGAGTTGAGTCATGGCCGGTGATGACGAGGAAGTCCTAATCCATTGCGCCGCGAAAGGGGACGCGACTCATGCCAGTCGCATCCTCGAGGAAGCGGGGATTCGCGTGCGCATCTGCGCCAACCTGCACGAGCTGGCAATACTTGCCGCGGACGGATGCGGCTGCGTCTTCATCACGCAGGAGTCCGTCCCCGCCCAGGCGGATAATCCGTTGGTCGAAGTGGTCAGCCGGCAGCCGGAATGGTCGGATCTTCCCTTCGTCGTTGGTCTCGTCAACAACGGCCGCTTCACGAGTGAGACGCATGGCCGGCTGACCGCGATGGGCAACGTGCTTCTCGTCGAGCGGCCGCTCTCCGCGCAAGGCTTTGTCACCGCCATCCAAGCCGGGCTTCGCGCCCGGGCCCGGCAGTATTTGGTTCGCGAGCTGATGAGCGAGCGAGAGGAGCTCCTTTCTTCACTGGAGCGGCGGGTGGCGGAGCGGACGGCGAAGCTCACGGCATCGGTGGAGCAGCTGGAAGCATTTTCCTATACGGTCTCCCACGATTTGCGTTCCCCTCTGCGCACGATCGCGGGCTATGCCGACATGCTGCTCGAGGATCATAGTGCCAGCCTTTCCCCGGAGGCAGCGCACTGCGCCCAGAGAATTTCCCGGGCTGCGCAGCGGCTCGCTACGCTGACGACGGACCTGTTGACCTACGCGCGCATCGCGATTGACGAGCTCCCCGTCGCCAAGGAGGACCTCGATGCAGTGGTTCGGGATGTGATCGAGGAATATCCATCGATCAGCCCGTTGGCTGGCCATATCAAGGTGCAGTCTCCGCTCGGCGCGGCGATCGCGCATCGGCCCGCGCTCTCGCAGTGTATTTCCAATCTGCTCGAAAATGCGCTGCGGTTTGCCAAACCGGGCGAAGAGCCGCGAGTGAAAGTGTATAGTGAATCACACGGCGCGAGGATCCGCTTGAGCGTGGCCGACGAGGGCGTCGGCATTGCGCCGCAGTATCAGGGGAAAATTTTCAAAGTCTTCGAGACGTTAAGCGCGACCAAGGATACCCGAACGGGAATCGGGCTCTCGATCGTGCAGAAGGCGGTGGAGCGCATGGGAGGCACCGTCGGGGTGATCTCCGCCCTCGGCGAGGGCGCCACGTTTTGGATCGAGTTACCGGGCGCCGAAGACTCCGCGCTTTAGCGGAGTCATGAAGTGGAGCGCGCGACCGCATTCCGCGGCTGTTAATCCACTCGTCCGCAGGCCGGTGAATCGCCTGTGAACAACCTTCAGGGTTTTTCCGTTGCGGGTGACCGGGGCCACCCTTCAATCGGCCGCTCCACTCCTGCATGTATCTCAAGGCGCTCAAGCTGCATGGCTTCAAAAGCTTCGCAGATCCCACCACGCTCCGCTTCGAACCCGGCGTTACCGCTGTCGTCGGCCCCAACGGCTGCGGCAAGTCGAACATCGCGGATTCCATTCGCTGGGTGTTGGGCGAACAAAGCGCCAAAGCGCTGCGCGGCGGCAAGATGCAGGATGTCATTTTCGAGGGCGCCGATACGCGGAAGCCCGCGCAGTTGTGCGAAGTTTCCCTCCTCCTGACCGATTGCGAGAAGCAGCTGGGCAGTGAGTTTCATGAGATCGAGATCACGCGGCGGGTGCACCGCGATGGGCAGAGTGAGTATGCGTTCAACGGCCAACCGTGCCGGCTGAAGGACATCCAAAAGCTTTTTATGGACACCGGCGTCGGCCGGACCAGCTACTCGATCATGGCGCAGGGCCAGATCGACCAGATCCTGTCGTCGAAGCCCGAGGAACGCCGCGCAGTGTTCGAAGAGGCGGCGGGAATCACGAAATACAAATCCCAACGCCGCGAGGCGCTGCAGAAACTCTCCCTCACGGATCAAAACATGGCGCGCGTCGCCGATGTGATTGGGGAGGTCTCGCGGCAGATCGGGAGCCTGCGGCGCCAAGCGTCGAAGGCGATGCGTTACAAGCGGCTCAATCACCGGTTGCGTCATCTCGCGCTGGCTTGGAGCGGTTATCACCACGCGCAACTGACGGCCACGCTCGCCGAGCTCGAAACGCGCGTCGCGTCGCTCCGCGGAGAGGCCAACACGCGTCGGGCCAATCTCGAGGTTCAGGAAACCACGCTCGCGGAGAAGCGCCAGCATCGTAGCCGGCTCAACCAGCGCGTGCAGGATGCGCAGCAGGCCGTGTTCGATCTGCGCTCACAAAAGGAAGCGGCGGAGAACGCCGCCAATCTCGCACAGATCAAGCGCAGCGGACTCGAGGACCGGCTGGCGTCATCGCGCGACAATCTCGGCGAGGTCGAGATGCAGCTCCGCGAAGTGTCCGCGCAGGTGGACACCGGGGCCAGCGACAAGCAGACGCAGCTCGAGCTGCTCGGTGGGAGCGACGCGGTTTTCCAGCAGCGCAACCGTGAGCTCACGGTCGTCGAGGGCGAGTTGACGCGGCTCGAACAGGAGCTGAACCAATCGAAGTTTGGCCTGCTCCAGCTCGAAAGCACGGTGGCGCGGTTGCGCACGGACTGCTCCGGTTACGAAGTCGATCAGAAGACCAGCGTGCACAAGCACGAGTCGCTGGCGCAGGAGCTCGAGGGCGTGCGTCAGCAGCAGTCGGCGGCGGCGCAACTGGCTGCCGAAACCGAGGCGCGGGCCGAGGAAGCGATCGCGGAGAAATCCCGCGCCAACAGCGAGACGGTCATCGCGCAGCAGACGATCACGGATCTGACGCGGGAATTTCGCGAGTCGCAGCGCACGCTGCAGGAAATCGATCGCACGCTCGCGCAACGCACGGCGCGGCTTCGGCTCCTCCAACAATTGGCGGAAAAATGGGAAGGTTTCGGCGAAGGCGCGAAGGCCGTGTTGCAGGGCCGGCTCGAGGGCGCGCTGCAGGGAGCCAAGGTGGTGCCGATCATGCAGGGCCTGGCGGTGAAGCCGGATTGCGGCAAGGCAGTGGAAGCGATTCTTGGTTCGGCCGCGGAAGCGATCAGCGTGAGTGATCTCGCCACGGCGCAGCGCATCCTCGCGCAACTGGAGGGCGAGCAGATCGGATCGGCCGTGTTGCGGGTGACGGAAATCGGGCTGCGCACCGAGGGCTACTTTGAGTTGCCGGCGGGCCTGGTGCCCGCGGTCGCAGCGGTCGCGGACACCGAGCCGAATCACCCCGCGCTCGGGGTTTTGCGCGAGTCGTATATCGCGGACGACCTGAATGTCTTCCTCGCGTTCTGGAAGGAGAATCCCGCTTTTCCGTTTCTCGCCGTGGCGACGCGGAAGGGCGATCTCGTCGATCGGCGTGGGCTGGTTTACGGCGGTTTTCACAGCAGCAAGCGTGCGGCTCACAGCATTGTGCAGCGCGAGATCGACCTGCGCGAAACCGCCAAGGCGCTCGTGGACGACCAGAAGGCGCACGACGATCAGAAGGCGATCATCGATGCTCTCAATCTTCGGCTCGCCGACGCGGAGCAGGGGTTGGAGCAGCGACGCGCTGAGGTGCTGGCGGCCACGCAGACGCTCGCCTCGGTGCAAGCGGAACAGCGGAACGCGCAGCGCAATGTCGAGGATGTCGGCAACCGGCT